>JBEVGZ010000156.1:0-3134 GCA_040511515.1 Microterricola sp. | reverse complement strand
AACCGCGCCCGAGGATCACCTCCGCGCGCCCGCCCGAGATGCCGTCGAGCGTCGCGAAGCGCTGGTAGACGCGAACCGGGTCGTCGCTGCTGAGCACCGTGACGGCCGAGCCCAGGTGGATGCGCTCGGTCTTGGCCGCGATCGCAGCGAGCACGACATCCGGCGCGGAGACGGCGAAGTCGGCACGGTGGTGCTCGCCGATGCCGATGAAGTCGAGGCCCATCAGCTCGGCCCGCGTACCCTGCTCGACGAGGTTGCGCAGCACCTCACCGTGTGAGAGCGGATGCCCGTCGGCGTCGAAGGTGACGTCGCCGAAGGTGTCGATTCCGAGTTCCAGTGCCCGCGTCATCCGTGTCTCCTTGATTCGTGAGTGCGTTGCCTCCGACAAGAACCGCGCGGACGGCTCGGCTATTCCGTGGGCGCCGTGAGCTTGCCGAGGCTCTGCACGAGTCGCTGCTCGTCGTCGGCGCCGGCGGTCGTGGCCGCAACATTGGCATCCGCGACGGCCTGGACGACCTCTGAGCGCTGGATCTTGATCCCGCGCGGGGCGTCCACCCCGATGCGGATGCTGTCGCCGCGTGCGTCGAGAACGGTGATGACGATGTCGTCACCGATGAGGATCTTCTCCCCTGGTTTTCGCGTCAAGACAAGCATCAGCTCAGCCTATCCTTTCGCGTGTTGGAGTTGTGCGCCCACAGCACGGGCAGACCGAGTGCTGCGACGGAGTGTGGGGTGGAGGTGTCTGCGCCGCCGATCGCGACGACGCCGTGCACGTCGAGTGCGTCGCGGCAGGCGGCGACCCATGCCGCCGTGTCTTCTGGCTTGCGGCTGACATCGACGACGAGCCAGAGCTGATCGGGCAGGATGCCGGCGGCGACGCCGAGTTGGCGATCATCGTCCTCGGCTCCGAGTGCGGTGAGGCCGAGCACGGCGATGCACGCCGCCCCCCGCTCGACACCCCGCGCCCGTGCGGCGGCCGCGTCGCGCCGGTCGGAAAGCACGGCGTCGTTCGTCACGGCCCCCCGTGGGGCGCATCGGATGAGCTCGGCGCCCGTCGTCTCGGCCCAGTCCCGCGCGAGCGTCTCGGCATCGGCGCGCAGGCCGATGCACAGCACGAGGTCGCCGGGGCTCTGCAGCGGCAGCGGCGGCGGCCCGGCGGCAGGCGCAGCCTCGATCGCGGCCGGCGGGGCCTGCGGCGTGAACGCGGCGCCGGTGATGGGCAGCAGCCCGGCGACGGGCACCCGCTGAACGGGCTGTTCGATCGGCTGGGCCGTGTCGAAGGTCATCTGCGCCAGGAGAGCGGCGAAGTCCGGCCTCGCCGTCGACGGTTGCTCGACGAGCGGCGCATCGAGCAGCTGCCGTTCAGCGTTCTCCGCATCTTCCAGAAGTGCAGCGAGGCCGACCCGGGTCGGCAGGCTCATGCTGTGCACGCCGTGGTTCCCCGACTCCGGGAGCTCGACGGTCACCTCGAAATGCTGTTTGGCGAAGAAGCCGCGGATGCCGCCGCTCACGACGCGCTCGGCCGACACGATCTTCGCGTGCCGTCCGTGTTCGGCCAGAACGCGCTCATGCAGCGCGGTCAGCGACGGACCCTCAAGCCGCAGCTGCCGTGACAGAGCGCACCACCCCCACGGTCTCGATCTCGACGTTTGCGGAGGTGACCTCGCTGTACGAGAGCACGGCGACGCCGGTCTGCGGGGTCACGAGGCGGTGGATGGCGGGGCGGAGCGCCGGCGCGCACACCAGCACGGCGGCCGTTCCGATCGCATCGGCGTGGGCGAGCGCCGAGCGCAGCGAGTCGATGACGCGCTCCATGCTGTTCGCATCGAGCAGGATCTGCGTGCCGTGCTCCGCCGGGCGCAGCCCCTCCAGCATGCTCTGCTCGAGGCCGGGGTCGATCATGACCACGCGCAGCATGCGCCCGTCGAGGTGCTTGGCGACGAGCGCCGGACCGAGCGCCTGGCGCGAAGCCTCGATCAGCCCTTCCGGGTCGACAGAGACCTTCGCGCGCAGGGAGAGCGCCTCGAAGATGCGGGGCAGGTCGTTGATGGCGACCTGCTCTGCGAGCAGGCCCTGCAGCACCCGCTGCACCTCGGCCAGGGAGAGCAGCGCAGGCGTGAGTTCCTCGACGGCCGCCGGGTTCACCTGCTTCACTCCGTCGCTCAGCACGCGCACATCCTCGCGGGTGAGCAGGCGAGCGGCGTTGGCCGTGACGATCGATGAGAGGTGGGTCACGATCACCGACACGCGGTCGATCACGGTGGCACCGGCCATCTCCGCGCTGTGCCGCAGCTCGGCAGGAACCCACTTGCCCGGCAGCCCGAAGACGGGTTCGATCGTGGCCGTTCCCGGTAGCGCCTCCAGCGCGTCGCCGAGGGCGAGCACCCGCCCGCCCGGCGCGATTCCGCGGCCGGCCTCGACTCCGGCGATGCGGATCACGTAGGTGGATGCAGGCAACTCGATGCTGTCGCGGGTGCGCACGGGCGGCACGACGATGCCGAGTTCCATCGCGATCTTGCGACGGAGCGCCCTCACCCGCCCGAGCAGGTCGTCCGACGCGCCGGAGACGACGTCGACGAGGTCGGGGGCGAGCAGGATCTCGAGCGCGTGCACGCGCATCTGTTCGATCAGATCGTCGGTGGTCTCCGCAACGGTCGGCGGGCCGGCATCCGGGGCCTTCGCCGCGGCCTCTTCTCGGATGGTCCGCGCCTTCACCTTCTGGGCGCCCCAGATCAGCAGCGCGCCGATCACGATGAACGGAATCATCGGCATGCCGGGGATGAGTGCCATGACAATGGCGGCGCAGCCGGCGATCATGAGCGCGTTGCGCGACTGCGACAGTTGGCTTCCCGCCGTCGTTCCCATGTCGGCATCGGCGGTGGAGCGCGTCACGATCATGCCGGTGGATACCGCCATCAGCAGCGCGGGGATCTGGGTGACGAGTCCGTCACCGATCGTCAGCAGCGTGTAGGTGCTCACGGCGTCGCCGAGCTCCATGCCGCGTGAGACCATGCCGATCGTGATGCCACCGATCACGTTGATGATGATGATGAGAATGCCGGCGATCGCGTCGCCCTTGACGAACTTCGACGCGCCGTCCATCGCACCGTAGAAGTCGGCCTCCGACGAGACCT
>JBEVGZ010000155.1:0-2794 GCA_040511515.1 Microterricola sp. | reverse complement strand
TGCACCAGGCCAACTGCCACAACGTGCAGTCGCTGCTGAACGAGCCGGAGCGCATGATCGAGGTCGCCTGGGCGCCGACATCCAAGAGCCTCTTCCTCGTGCAGATCCAGATCGAGGCGCTCGACCGCGCCGGCCTGCTCTCCGACGTCACCCGCGTGCTCTCTGAGCACCACGTGAACATCCTCTCCGCGAACGTCTCGACCTCGAGCGATCGCCTCGCGCTCAGCCGTTTCGTCTTCGAGATGGGCGATACGACCCACCTCGACCGCGTGCTGAACGCGGTGCGGCGCATCGACGCCGTCTACGACGTCTACCGCGTCAGTGACGGTTAACAGCGCAGTGACGGTTAACAGCACACACGGCTAGCCACCGGCCCAGCGCCGGATCCGTTCCTCGGCCAGCGCCGTGTTGGGCAGGCGGTAGCGGGAGCGCAGCGCCGAACGCGCCGCGGCGGGGGAGAGGCCGGCCGTGGCCGCGATCGCGGCGGCGACGGCGATGGCACGCTCCGTGCTGAGCTCGTCGTCGAGCAGAACGTCGACGAGGGTGCGCGCGGGGGTGGTGACCCGGCATCCGCCGATGACTGCGAGCTCGCGCTCGGCGATGACGACCTGCCGCATGGCGTACGCGCGCGGCCGTCGCGGCCTGGCACCGATGCCAGACGGCAGGGCGAACTGGGGCGGCCGGGGCGGCTCGGCGAGTGCGCCGTGCAGCCACGCGGCGCTGAGCCGCTCAACGAAGGCGTGCTCGGGAAGTTCGGCAGCCAGGCCGGCCGCCCGCACGGCGGGGAATGGCGGCAGATCGACCGGGCAGAACATCTCGGCAAGCGGGTAGAGCTCGCCGTCCAGCCGTGCGGCCGAGAGCTCGGCGATCGAGAGCGTCGCCGTGCCGATGAGCGGTGATGGCGATGGAGTGCGCATGCTCCAACAGTGAAGCGGCGCGCCCCGTCGAAACGAGACGCGCCGCTTTCTGTGGAGAATTCACCCCAGAGCTGCCGCTGTGGAGAACTAGCCTCCGATGGCCTTCAGCCAGGTGCGCTTGGTCTCGAGCTCCTCGCTCGCGGCCTTGGCAGCCTTCTTGTCTCCGGCGGCCTCCGCAGCGGCGACGGTGGCCTCGAGCTTGGCGATGGCGTCTTCGAGCTGGCCGGTCAGGCCCTCTGCACGTGCCTTCGTCTCCGGGTTGTTGCGTGCCCAGTAGTCGTCGTCGAGCGCACGGACGTGGTTCTCGACCTTGCGCAGGCGGTCCTCGATCACGCGGACCTGGTCGCGCGGAACCCGCCCGATCTCGTCCCAGCGGTGCTGGATCGCGGTGAGCGCAGCGCGAGCCTTGACCCGGTCGGTCTCGGCGAGGATCGGCTCGGCCTCTGCCAGCAGGGCCTGCTTCTGGGCGAGGTTCTCGGAGAACTCCTCGTTCTCCTGCGCGTCGACCTCGGACTTGGCCGAGTACAGCACGTCACCGGCCGCCTTGAAGCGGGCCCACAGTGCGTCGTCCTGCTTCTTGCCCGCGCGGCCGGCGAGCTTCCACTCGTCGAGCAGGCGGCGGTATCCGGGGATCCCGTCGACGCCCTTGCCGGCGAGCGCCTCCGCCTGGTCGATCAGGGCCTGCTTGCGCGTGCGCACGTCCTTGTGTGCGCTGTCGAGCTCGGCGAAGAACGCCTTGCGGTGCTGCTCGATCGTGGTGCGGGCGGCGCGGAATCGCTTCCACAGCTCGTTCGCCTCGGCCTTCGGCAGACGCGGGGCGTCGTGCTGGTGTGCCTGCCACCGCGCGAAGAGTGCGTCGAGGGTCGACGTCGCCTGCTTCCACTGCGTCTTGGCGGGGTCGCCGGCCGCGAGCTTCTCCGCGGCCTCGACGATCTCGGTGCGCTCGGCGATGGCGGCGTCAACGGCTGCCTTCGCCTCTGCGCTCTGCTGCTCGGTGAGCTCTGACACGGCGCCGCCGAGCTTCTCGAGGCGTGCCTTGAGGGCGGCGAGGTCGCCGACGGCGTTGGCGCCATCGACGTTCGCACTGATCGAGGCGACGGCCTTGGCGATGTCGGATGCCGGGGCACCGCGCTTCGCGCGCTGCTCGAGCAGCGTCACCTGACCGGCGAGGTCGACGTATTTGCGTTCGAAGTACGCCAGAGCTTCCTCTGGGGTGCCATCGGGGTACTGACCAACCGCGCGCTCACCGGATTCCTCGCGAACGAAGACGGTGCCCGTCTCGTCGACGCGCCCCCACGGTTGCTGATCTGCTTGAGCCAAGAGTCTCATCCTTGCTGAGTGCCTGGGCCGCCCAATTGGTGCGGCCGTCTGCGCGCCAGACGACTTCCGTCTGCGCGACCATACGCGGCCCAGCCTATTCCACTCCGTGGCTCAAACTGGGCTCGCTATAGAACCGTTACGTGTGTGTGGTGCGTTACTGCAGCGTGAAGCCGGTGATCGTGGTCGGAACTGCCGGTGCACCATCGCTCGTGCCGCCCTCGACGCCGGCATCCGTGATCTGCTTCTTCAGCTCATCGAGGCCGCTCGTCACGTGGCCGAGAACGGTGTATCCACCCGCTGCGTCAGCGCCGATCGTGGTGTCGTCGTAGACGATGAAGAACTGGCTGCCCATGCTGTAGGCGTTGCCGCCGGAGCGGGCCATCGCGATCGTTCCCGCCGGGTACACGTTGTCGGCCGGTGCCGCCTCGATCGGGCCGTAGCTGTAGCCGGGGCCGCCGGTTCCGTCGCCGGCCGGATCGCCGCACTGCAGCACGGAGAAGCCTCCGTCGGTGAGGCGGTGGCAGCTGACGCCGTCGTAGAAGCCGCTCTCGGCGAGG
>JBEVGZ010000154.1:0-2715 GCA_040511515.1 Microterricola sp. | reverse complement strand
CCGTCGCGCGAGCGTCGTCTCGATCTCCGTAGGCGCGCCGAACGACAGGCCGTCGGCGGCCTTGTCCTGGACGGCGCGGATCACTTCCGGGTGCGCGTGCCCAAGAATCATGGGGCCCCACGATCCCACGTAGTCGATGAACTGCCGCCCGTCCGCCGCCCAGACGTGGGCACCCTGCGCGCGAGCCAGGAATATCGGCTCACCGCCAACACCACGGAACGCACGCACGGGCGAGTTGACGCCGCCCGGGATGTATCTGCAGGCATCCGTGTACAGGCTCACGCGACCACTCCGGAGCAGACGAGGCCGGGAGTCTAACAGCCGGTCGTGCATGACCGGCTCGGCGATGCTTTGCCGAGCCCGGGACTGCGCACGTACCATGCGGTTGGCGAATTCCAACGGGCGCATGACATGTCGATGGTTCAACCCTGGTTGCTCGTGATGCTCGGCAGCGCCATCGGTGGTGGTGCGCGGCTGTGGCTCTCGACCGCCGTCGCACGGCCCCTGGGCATGAGGTTTCCGTGGGGTACGCTGGCCGTGAATCTGCTCGGATGCCTGCTGGTCGGCATCCTTGGCGCGGTTCTCGCGCCACCGGGTCGCATGCACGACGCGCAGTCGCTGCGCGTATTCCTCGTTGTGGGTGTGCTCGGCGGATTCACGACCTTTTCGGCATTCGCGCTCGACGCGCTCATGCTGGTTCAGCGAGGGGCCACAGGTGCCGCAGCGGTCTACGTGCTCGCCTCGGTGCTGGGATGTCTGCTCGCGGCGGGCGTCGCCTATGCGGCCGTCGCGACCGCGTTGCGGTAGGAAGCATTCTCCCGGGGTCGCCCCGCTTACTGCTGCACGACGTCGTAGCCGCGCTGCTCGAGCAGGTCGATCACGCTGTTTCGCCCGACGAGATGCAGCGCGCCCACCACGACGAGATAGTCATCGTCGTCATCGAGCAGGTCTACGAGTTGCGGCACCCAGGCGCGGTTGCGGTTCTCGGTGAGCGGCCCGTAGAGTTCCGGGAATCTCTCGTATTCCTCGGACAGGGTCTTCGAGAGCGAGTCGATGTCGCCGCTGCGCCAGGCCGCGAGCAGCTTGTCGACCTCGGCGTCGAGTTGCGCGGTCTCCTCGAGCGTCATCAGCAGTAAGCGCTTCTGCTCCGGCAGCGGCATGCGGCCGAACGTGGCGAACTGCTGCGCCGCAGTTTCGAGCCCTGCGATCGGTTTGCGGTCGGCGACCGCGCGGCGGGTGAGCGTCTGTTCGACGCCGAGCTCCGCGCTGAAGCCGTGGTTCTCGAGCTCGAGCTGCATCAGCGTGACGGCGACGAACCATGGCGCGAACCGGTCGAGCAGCTCGAGCTCGAAGCCGGCGGAGTGAGCCCGCTCGGCGACGCGCGCGTAGTCGGCGGCAAGCACCTCGCGCAGGCTCTGCCCCTCCGGCAGCATCGCCTCCGCCTGCATCGCCTGGACCAGGCTCGCCGGATCCGCGAGCGCCTCGTCCATGTCGATCTCCATGATGAGCCGCTCGGCATCGGCATATGCCGCGTCGGCGACGGATGGGAGGGACCCGTCCTGCGGCCGCAGCACGTGCAGCGAGCCAAGGAGATAGACGGTGTTGTTCTCGCCGTCGATGGTCCAGAGCACGTGGCGCCCGTCGGCCGCGCCCGTGGCCGGCGCGAGCAGTGTGGCCATGAGCAGCCCGGCTGGGAGCGCGCGATGATTCATCCGGAGTAGCCCTCGAGCCAGACGACTTCGGAGGCGAGGCCACCGTCGGCGGCGAGATCGATCACGCGATACCCGGGCGGGCGGTCGTCAATCTGGATCTCCTCGGAGCGCGGCTTGAACTGCATGCAGGTCGCCGGCGTGCACATGTATCGCACGCCGTCGCGAAAGAGGTCGAAGGCCTGGTGGGCGTGACCCCAGCTTACACCGCGCACATTCCGGTGCCGCCCGAGAATCGCCAGGCACTCCGCGCCGTCCTGCAGACCGAGAGCGTCGAGGCCGGCGCCCCCCATAGGCATCGGCGGGTGATGCAGGCAGACGAGCACGTGCCGTGCGGCGTGCTCCTCGAGCGCGCGATCGAGCGCCGCAAGGCGCTCCGCGCCGAGCCGGCCTTCGCCGTTCGCCGAGTCGCCGAACCAGGTATCGAGCAGCACGATGACCCAGCTCCCGAGCGCGAAACTGCCGCCGATCTGGAAGGGCGGATGTGACAGCCGACGGTGAAGTTCGTCGGGAATATCATGATTGCCGGGTATCAGCAGTATCGGGGCGCCCAGGGGCGCGAGAGCGAGCTCGAGGAAGCCGTAGCCCCCGGGCTCGTCCTGGACCAGGTCGCCGGTGACGAGGATGGCGTCCGCGGGCAGAAAACGCCGGCGCGCGTCGGCGATGCAGGCCTCGAGTGCCGGCAGCGAGCGCACGCCGCGCATCATCCCCTGCGGATCCTCGAGCAGGTGCGTATCCGTGAACTGCACGAGCCTTGACCGGGTTTCCATCTCGTCCATATTGGATCGGTCCGCTGGCGGAACCGTATTATTTCCGTTTCCGGGCCCGCGGGGAAACGCAGAAAATACAAACTGGGCAAAGGAGCCAGCCATATGTCCAATCGCACGATCGCGCTGACGGACCCGCTCTACGACTACCTCCTGTCCGTCTCGTTACGTGAGCCCGCACTGCTTGCGGAGCTGCGGGCGGAAATGGCCGGCCATCCGGACGTTCAGCTGCAGATCGC
>JBEVGZ010000153.1:0-2805 GCA_040511515.1 Microterricola sp. | reverse complement strand
AAGCTGACGTCCTTCAGCACGGCGCGATCGCCGTAGCTCTTGTTGACGTGCTGGATCTCTAACACTGAGTGCACCTTTCGCTGCTGTGCTCTCAGGCTACGAGGGTCGGATGACGCGCGGCATCCGCCGTGCGGGGGGTTTCCGGTCTCCGCCGCGCGGTGGAGGGGCCCCTCGCCGGTTGGGCTTGTCGAAACCGCTGGTCGAGTAGGCCCTCCAGGGCCGTATCGAGACCCTCGCTCCCGCGAAAACTCCGGCGCGTGAGGTTTCGATACGCTCGTTCCTCGCTACTCAACCAGCAATCCCGTGCGCGGCCACCCGAGAGTGCAGTACTCGGGCAGTGTTCGGCAATCCGCGCCCGACTACTGCACTCACGAGTACCGGAGGCTGCTGCGCCCGCGCCTACTTTCCGATCAGCTGCTGCTGCACCTGGCGGCGGAGCACCTTGCCGATGAGGGAGCGCGGCAGCTCGTCGACCTGCACGAAGCGGCGGGGCACCTTGTACGGCGTGAGGCAGGTCTTCGCGAAGGTGCGGAGCGCGTCGGGGTCGAGCTCGACGCCGGACGCGAGCACCACGGCGGCGGTGACGACCTCGGAGCCGTCGGCATCCGGGGCGCCGACGACGGCGATGTCGAGCACATCGGGGTGGGCGAGCAGCGCCGCCTCCACCTCGGTGGGCGAGACGTTGAAACCGCCCGTGACGATGAGCTCCTTGGCCCGGTCGACGATGGAGATGAAGCCGTCGGAGGAGACCGTGACGATGTCGCCGGTGCGCAGCCACGGGCCGGTGCCCGCGGCATCCGCGGTGTCCAGGGGATCGACGGACTCCGCAACGACGTCAGCGCCGAGCAGCGCCTCCGCGCTCTCGCTCGGCCGGTTCCAGTAGCCGGAGAACACCTGGGGGCCGCGCACAAGCAGCTCGCCGGCCTCGTCGAAGCCGCGCTGCACGCCCGGCCGCTCCGGGTCGACGACGCGAATCTCGATGTTCGGCAGCGGCAGCCCAACGGTGCCGGCGCGCCGGTTGGTGGCCACCGGGTTCACCGCGATGATCGGCGAGGATTCGGTCATGCCGTATCCCTCGACGAGCAGGCTCTCCGTTCCGGCCTCCCAGCGTTCGACGAGCGCGGGCGGCAGGGCCATGGCTCCAGAGATGGCGAAGCGGATGCTGGCCAGGCTCACGCCGGCGGCATCGGCGGCGGTGAGCATCCGGTCGTAGATCGGCGGCACGGCCGGCAGGAAGGTTGGCGGATTGTGGCGCGCCGCCTTCAGCACGAGCTCCGGGTCGAAGGCCGGGAGCAGCACGAGACGCGCCCCCATGCTCATCGCCGAGGTGATGCAGAGGGTGAGCCCGAAGGCGTGGAACATCGGCAGTACGCCGTAGAACACCTCGGCTCCCGGCTTCGGTCCCGGCAGCCAGGCCTGGCCCTGCAGCGAGTTGACGAGCAGGTTGCGGTGGCTGAGCACGGCGCCCTTGGGGGTTCCCGTCGTGCCACTCGTGTACTGCAGCAGCGCGACATCGTCGGCCTGCGGGCGCGGGTGCTCGGCGGCGATGGGCCCGTTCTTGAGCAGGCTCGCCCAGACGACGGCGCCGGGCGCCGGGTGGCCGAGCGTCAGCTTCGCGCGTCCCGTGCGGGCGGCGGCGACCGGCATCCGGAGCTTGGCGCGCATGCCGAACGGCATGGCGCGGGTCACGTCGACGGCGACGACCGTGTCGACGCCCATGGCGGACGGGAAGTCGGCGACGGTCGCGGCGAGCTTGTCCCAGACGATGGCAATTCGGGCGCCGTGATCCTCGAACTGGTGCAGCAGCTCACGGGGCGTGTAGAGCGGGTTGTGCTCGACCACGATGGCGCGGAGGCGCAGCACGGCGTAGAAGGCGATGATGTGCTGCGGGCAGTTCGGCAGCACGATGGCCACGCGGTCGCCGGCCGTCACGCCGAGTCGGCGCAGGCCCTCCGCCGCGCGGTCGATGGCAGCGCCGAGCTCGCGGTAGCTCGTGGTCGCCCCGAAGAACTCGAGCGCGACGTGGTTGGCGTACGTCGCGGCCGAGGCCTCGATCACGTCGACGAGGGAGTCGTCTGGCACGTCGATGAGGTGCGGGACTCCGGGGGAGTACGAGGCGAGCCAGGGCTTGTCGGCGAAAACGCTCATCGGGCGGCTCCGCGGCTGAGCGAGTGCATCATGCCCCCAGTCTTACATTGCGCGCAGCGCGCCGGTGCTGGCGCGCGCCGAGAATCGGGAGGATCATGGCTTTCGTGTCCTCATCAACCCGCCTGGCGGGCGCGGCACCATGAACACTGCCGCTCGCCGCATCCAGCGCATCTACCTCGGCCTCACGCTGGGCAACACGCTTGCGGCATCCTTCATCTGGGGCGTCAACACCCTCTTCCTGCTGGATGCCGGCCTCAGCTCGCTCGAGGCCTTCGCCGCCAACGCCTTCTTCACGGCCGGCATGGTGCTGTTCGAGGTTCCGACGGGGGTCGTGGCCGACAGCTGGGGCCGCCGCACCTCGTTCCTGCTCGGAACGATCACCCTCGCCGTCTCCACCTACCTGTACTACCTGATGTGGCAGCTGCATGCCCCGTTCTGGGCGTGGGCCGTCATCTCGGTGCTGCTCGGTCTCGGCTTCACCTTCTTCTCCGGTGCCGTCGAGGCGTGGCTCGTCGACGCCCTGCGCTTCTCGGGCTACGAGGGCGGGCTCGAGGCCGTATTCGGCCGCGGCCAGATCGTCGCCGGCGTCGCCATGCTCGTCGGCTCGGTGGCCGGCGGTGTGATCGCCCAGGCCACCAACCTCGGCGTTCCCTTCCT
>JBEVGZ010000152.1:0-3825 GCA_040511515.1 Microterricola sp. | reverse complement strand
AGACCCTCACGATGAGCACCCTGAAGGATGCCGCGGCCGGCCGTGCCGTGAACCTCGAGCGGGCGGCCGAGGTCGGCGACCGGCTGGGCGGCCACATCGTGCAGGGCCACATCGACGGCACGGCCACCGTGCTTGCGATCACTCCCGGCAGCGCCTGGCGCGTCGTGCGCTTCAGCCTCGACGCCGCGCACGCACCCCTCGTCGTCGACAAGGGCTCGATTGCCGTCGACGGCGTCTCGCTCACGGTGAGCAATATCAGCGATGCCGCTGACGCGGAGCAGTGGTTCGAGGTGTCGCTCATCCCGGAGACGCTCGTCGCGACGACTCTCGGCGAGCGCATCGTTGGCGACAGCGTCAACATCGAGACCGACATCCTTGCCCGTCACGTTGCACGGATGTTCGCGCTGCAGGGCGCGGCATCCACCGAATCAGTAAGGAGCGCCTCATGAGCCTGTCGACGATGCCGGAGGTGATCGCGGCACTGCGCGCGGGCAAGCCCGTGATCGTGGCCGACGACGAGGGCCGCGAGAACGAGGGCGACGCCATCCTCTCGGCCGAGCTGGCCAGCCAGGAATGGATCGCGTGGATGGTGCGCAACACCAGTGGCTTCCTCTGCGCGCCGATGCCGGCCGAGTTCGCCGACCGCCTGGGCCTGCCGCTCATGGTCGAGGCCAACGAGGACGCCCGCAACACGGCGTACACGATCACCGTCGACGCCGCCGAGCGGGTGACGACCGGCATCAGCGCCGGCGACCGGGCCCGCACGCTGCGGGTGCTCGCCGACCCGGACTCCCAGCCGGCCAGCCTGATCCGCCCCGGTCACGTGCTGCCGCTGCGCGCCGTCGCGGGCGGGGTGCGCGAGCGTGCCGGGCACACCGAGGCAGCCGTCGACCTGATGCTGATGGCCGGGCTCAGCCCCGTCGGCGTCATCGGCGAGCTCGTCGCCGACGACGGCGAGATGATGAGACTTCCTGGGCTGCTCGAGCTCGGAGAGCGCGAGGGGCTGCCGGTGACAACGGTCGCCGCGATCGCCGAGTGGTTGCACACACAGCACGACGATGAGGCGGATGCCGCGGCATCCGTCGTAGAGAATGTGCGCGTCATCTTCGAGGTCGAGACCACGATCCCCACGACGCACGGGCCGTTCCGGGTGCGCGCATACCGCGACCGCACGAGCGGCGCCGACCACGTGGCCATCCTCGCCGGCGAGCCGGGTACACAGGCCCCGCTCGTCCGGGTGCACTCGGAGTGCCTGACCGGTGAGGCCTTCGGCTCGCTCAAGTGCGAGTGCGGCCCGCAGCTGGACGCCGCCCTCGCGACGATCCAGCGCGACGGCGGAATCGTCATATACCTGCGCGGGCATGAAGGCCGCGGCATCGGCCTGATCAACAAGCTGCGCGCGTACCGCCTGCAGGAGGACGGCCTCGACACGCTGGACGCGAACCTCGCGCTCGGCCTACCAGCCGATTCTCGTGACTACGGTGCTGCGGCAGCGATCCTCGACGATCTCGGCATCGACACGGTCCGCCTGCTCACCAACAACCCGGAGAAGGTGCGCCAGCTCGAACTGCACGGCGTGCGGGTGGGCGAACGGGTTCCGCTCGTCGTCGGCGTCGGCGCGTTCAACGAGGGCTACCTCGAGACCAAGCGTGACCGCATGGGCCACAGCATCAACGACCAGCAGTTGGCCGGTGCCAACGGCGACATCCCCATTGAAGAACTCCTAGAAGGGCACGCATCATGAGCGGAGCAGGATCCCCAACGGCAGCACTCGGCGAGACGATCGACGGCAGCGGACTCCGCATCGTGATCGTGGCCGGTCAGTGGCATGAGGTCATCACCGACGGGCTGATCGCGGGCGCGGAGCGGGTGCTCACCGCATCCGGTGCCGACTACGAGATCGTGCGGGTGCCAGGCAGCTTCGAGCTGCCCGTCGTCTGCAAGGCGGCCCTCGAGGCCGGTGCCGATGCGGTCGTCGCGCTCGGCGTGATCATCCGCGGCGGAACCCCGCACTTCGAGTACGTGTCCGCCGCGGCGACGGACGGCCTCACCCGGGTGGCGCTCGACACGGGCAAGCCCGTCGGATTCGGCGTGCTCACCCTCGACGATGAGCAGCAGGGTCTCGACCGTGCCGGCCTCCCCGGCTCGAAAGAGGACAAGGGCGAGGAGGCCGCGACGGCCGCCATCGCGACCGCCAGGGCCCTCGCCGCGCTGCGCGCCTAGCGCGCCTAGCACATGACGAAGCCCTGAGCGTTTCAGTGAAATGCTCAGGGCTTCGTTCGTCGGCGCTCGCGGCCGGCGTGGTGCTGTTACGGCTTCCAGACCATGAGGACGGTGACGGCGACGAGCAGAAGCGCGACGACACCGCTGCCTGCGGCGATGGCCGGGTACTTGACGGGGGCAGCGGCGGTGGCCGAGCCTTCGTTCGCCTGCAACGCCTCTGCGGCCTTGCGCATCGTCGGGACGACGACGAACAGCGAGATGCCGAGCGCGACCAGGTAGAGGATGATCGACCAGAGGACCCACGGGGTGGTGACGGACAGGTCGTACTTCGGGTCTGACATGCCCATGACGCCGAAGCCGAACACGACGACGAGCAGCGAGAGCAGGCTCATGAGGTTGGTGGACTTGGCCAGCACCGCGACCTGGGCGCCATTGCCTGCACGGACGGCACGCATGGCGGTCATGGGCAGGATGGCCATCGGGCCGACGATGAAGACGGCGCTGACGACGTGCAAAATGCTGAACAGAGTATCCATGGTTCCAGCCTAGTCAGCGGCCGGATCGAAACCATCAGTCTTTCGATGGGTTCGAACCGGCGCCACGGCCCAGTCCTGGCGGAACCCCGCGTAGGCTTGATTGGTTGCCACAAGCGACACCTCTCGCCTCACCACCGTGGCCCCGTGCGCCCGATCGACGCTCACACCCCGTGGATTCGCATTTTTCGCGCCTGCGACCTCTGAACCAGTATCAGAGCCATCGCCGCGCCCCATCGGAGTCCTTTCACGCATGTCTGCACCATCCCCCTCCCCATCCGCCCCGGTCGCAGCGCGACCGTCAGCACCGGCAAACCCGCGCAGCCGGGTCATCCTGGCCAGCCTCATCGGCACGACGATCGAGTTCTACGACTTCTACGTCTACGCAACCGCCGCCGTGTTGGTCTTCCCCCACCTCTTCTTCCCGGCAGGCGACGAGACGACGGCGCTCCTGCAGTCCTTCGCCGTCTTCGGCGCCGCGATGGTCGCGCGCCCGATCGGCGCCGTCATCTTCGGCCACCTCGGTGACAGGCACGGCCGCAAGGCCACCCTCGTCGGCGCGCTTCTCACGATGGGTATCGCGACCTTCATGATCGGCCTGCTGCCGACCTACCTCATGGTGGGCTGGCTCGCCCCGCTGCTCCTGGTGATCCTCCGCATCGCCCAGGGCTTCGCCCTCGGCGGCGAGTGGTCGGGTGCAGCGCTCGTCGCCACCGAGAACGCGCCGAAGGGCAAGCGGGCCTGGTACGGCACCTTCCCCCAGCTCGGTGCACCGATCGGCTTCATCATCGCGAACGGCCTGTTCCTGATCATCGCTGCCGCCCTCCCGTCCGAGGACCCGTCGATGCCATCTGAGGCATTCCTCGAGTGGGGCTGGCGGATCCCGTTCCTGTTCTCGGTCGTCATGGTGATCGTCGGCCTCTGGGTGCGTCTGCGCCTCGTCGAGTCGACCGCGTTCGCCTCGGCATCCGCCGCCGGGCGGCTCACCAAGCTGCCGCTGGCGACCGTGTTCCAGAAGCACTGGCGCCAGCTCGTGCTCGGCACCTTCTTCATGCTCGCCACCTACGTG
>JBEVGZ010000151.1:0-5434 GCA_040511515.1 Microterricola sp. | reverse complement strand
CGACGTCGGCGCGGCGACGATCTCATCTGGGTCGCCTTCGAGTGGCTTCTGGCAGGACGCGCTCGCACTCGGGTCGAAGGCGAAGCAGGTCATGGCGCCGGTGTGCGCGATGTACCGCGGGACCTGCACTTCGAGCTGCCACGGAACGGTCGGCGACGGCGGTGCGGTGATCTGGCCGCGCGCGACGGCTGCTGCGCGCGTCGCGTGGGCTGGCTCATCGGGAACAGCCATCAGCGGCGTGGCAAGTGCCCAGAGGCTCATGAGGATGGCGGTGATCGCAAATGTGATGCCGAAGGTGCGCCAGCGCACGGCGGTGAGTTGCTCTGGACGAGGTGTCATATTGATTTGCTACTTCTCAATCTTCAAGAATCATGGCGTCAGAACCCCGTCAAGCCTACGACAGCGCGCATCAGAGTCCTGGCGGGCTGCCGTCTCGCCACCCGGCGCGTTTGAGTGTTGCCCCTGGCAGGGCTAAAATTGGGCTCTTGACGCCTTCAGCGCGGTTTCAGCTGCGCAGTGTGCCGTCGAATCTGTGCGACTGTCCCTTTTTGATGCCGAACGAGAACCCGGGTGCGAGTGAGTAGCGAAGCGATCTCGGCCCCCGTTGAACGGGTCACGTTGCGCGCCGGCCTGCGTGGCCGAGGCAATGCCCTGGGAATCATCCGGTTCCTGCTCGCCGCCGCCGTCATTGTGTCGCATGGCTTCCCACTGTCCGGACGCGGAGAAGACCCGTTCTTCGCCCGCTTCCTCGGTCAGGAGAACCTCGGCGGGGTCGCGGTGATCGGCTTCTTCGCGATCAGCGGATACCTCATCACCCGCAGCGGCATGGGCAGCGGGATCATGGAGTACCTGTGGCGTCGCGCGCTCCGCATCTTCCCCGCGTTCTGGATCGTGCTCGCCTTCGGCGCCTTCGTGGTCGGTCCGATCGTCTGGCTCATCGAGCAGCGCCCCATGAGCGACTACTTCACGCCAGGTGCCGGCGGCCCGTTCGGGTACATCTCTTTGAACTGGCAGCTCGCCATCCACCAGTGGGGGATCCACGACATCTTCGCAACGACCACGCCGTACGGGGCCGTCGCCGGAAGCGTCTTCAACGGCTCGCTGTGGACCCTTCGCTATGAGTGGTACTGCTACATGATCGTGGCCGTACTCGTGCTGTTCGGGGTGTTCACCCGCGCCAAGCTGATCGTCCCCGCGCTCACCGTCGTGTTCCTCTTCCTGCAGATCGTGCGGTTGTCGGCACCGGAGCTGCTCGCCCAGGTCGTCCCGTGGCTCGCCGACCCGATCACCATCAACCTGACATTGATCTTCCTCTGGGGTGCCTGCTTCGCGGTCTACGCGGACAAGGTGATCATCGACGACAAGCTCGGGCTCCTGTCTGCTGCCGTGACGATCTACACCCTGTTCTACGGCGGATTCGGGATCTTCGGATTTCCGGCGTTCGCCTACGTGCTCATGTGGCTGGCCGTACGCGCTCCCGCGCAGGTCAAGAAGATGTTCAGCAAGAACGACTACTCGTACGGCATCTACCTCTACGGGTTCCTCGTTCAGCAGTTCGCCGCCTACATGGGGTGGAATCGCTGGGGCTACCCGATCTACATCGTGATCTCGCTGGTGCTCTCGTGTGCCCTGGCCTTCGCCAGCTGGCACCTCATCGAGAAGCGGGCATTGGCGCTCAAAGACTGGGGCCCGGGACGCGGGCTCAACTACTGGTATCAGCGGGTGCGCGCACGCTTCGGCCGCGCGCAGGCCAGCACCAACGAATCGATCGGAGATCTGAACAATGGCTAGTGCTCAGTTGGGCGTTGTGCTCGTCACGGGCGGCGCCGGTTTCATCGGGTGCGCACTCTCCCAGAAACTCGCGGCATCGGCAGAGCGCTGGGTTGCCGTCGATGTCATGCACCCCCAGGTGCACTCGAGCGCAGACCGCCCCGCGGATCTGCACGAGGCCGCCGATCTGATCGTCGGCGACGTCACCGACGCTGCCGTCTGGGATGAGATTCTCGCTTCGACCCGCCCCGACGTCATCATCCACCTTGCGGCGGAGACGGGAACGGCGCAGTCGCTGCACGAAGCGACGCGCCACGCGGATGCCAATGTCGTCGGCACGACCGCCATGCTCGACGCACTCGGACGGGCCGGGCACGTGCCTGCTCGGATCCTGTTGAGCAGCAGCCGTGCCGTGTACGGCGAGGGCTCCTGGCAGCGTGAGGACGGAACCGTCTACCAGCCGGGAATGCGCAGCCACGCGCAGCTCGAGGCCGGGCAGTGGGACTTCCCCGGCGCTCGCGCCCTCGCGAGTTCCGTCGATGCGACGATCCCGAGCCCCACGAGCGTCTACGGCGCGACGAAGCTCGCGCAGGAGCACATCCTCGCCGCCTGGGTCGGCGCGCTGGACACCGAGCTGACGATTCTGCGCCTGCAGAACGTGTACGGCCCCGGCCAGTCGCTCATCAACTCGTACACCGGCATCGTCTCGCTGTTTTCGCAGATGGCCGAGCAGGGAGCCTCCATCCCCGTGTACGAAGACGGTCTCATCACCCGCGACTTCGTGTACATCGACGACGTGGCCAACGCCTTCGTGGCCGCCCTTGCCCGCCCGCGCGCGAGCGGCGTGAGCCGCTACGACGTCGGCTCCGGTGTCGGCACCACGATCCTCGAGCTGGCCGCAGCCATCGCGGAGTACCACGGCGCCCCGGCGCCTGCCATCAATGGGGCGTTCCGTGACGGCGATGTGCGCTTCGCAGCCTGCACGATCGATCGCACCCTCGCCGAGCTGGACTGGGCGCCGCAGTGGAGCGTCGCGCAGGGTGTCGCCGGGTTGCAGGAGTGGATTGCGGCGCAGGCTTAAACAGATGAGCGAACCCCGCGCAGCCGCCCGATTCAGCGGAGTCAGACTCATCCTTCTGGCGACGGTCATCGCGGGACTCTCCGGTTATGTGACGCTCGGGCTCGTTGCCGGGGTCATCGGTCCGGAGCGCTACGTCGCATTCAGCGTGTTCTGGGGCACCCTCTACCTGCTTGTCGGCACCCTCTCTGGCATCCAGCAGGAGGTGAGCCGCGCGACATCCCCGCGCGAGGAGGGCACGGAGCGGGCGGAGGCCGGCGCTCACATCGCACGGAATTTCGGAATCGTTGCGACGGTTCTCGTCGGCGGCGTCGTCGGGTTCAGCGCGCCGCTGTGGATGCCCGTTGTGCTTCCAGGCAGTTCTCCGATTGTCGCGGTCGCGATCGCCGTCGGCGCGGCCGGGTACACCGTCGTCGCCACCCTGTGCGGAACCCTCGACGGACTGAACCGGTGGGCAGCGCTGGCCTGGCTCATCGGGCTTGACGGCGTGTTGCGCCTGCTCGCGGTCGGTCTGGCGTTGCTCTCCGGTGGCAGCGACGACGCGCTGGCCGCAGCGACGGCCCTGCCGTTCCCGATCACGCTCATCGTCGTCTGGCTCGTCATCCGGCGCGGTGTCGTCGGCCGATCACAACTGGATGTCGGCTACAAGGCGCTCAGCTGGAACGTTGCCCGCACGCTGTTGGCGGCGGCGTCGATGGCAGCGCTCATCAGCGGATTCCCCACATTGATGGGCGCAACGAGCACAGGGGAGGATCCAGCACAGCTCGCGACGCTCCTGCTCGTGATCACCCTCACGCGCGCGCCGTTGGTGATCCCCGTGTTGGCGCTGCAGAGCTTCCTGATCGTCACGTTCAAGGATCGCAGCGGCAACTTCTGGCGGGTCTTCTTCACCGCCATCGGAGGCATCCTCGCCGTTGCGGTGCTAGCAGCACTCCTCGCGGCCGCGATCGGGCCGTGGCTGGTGCAATTGGTGTTCGGATCGGCGTACGCGGTTGACGGTGTCGTGCTCGGCGTGATCGTCGTATCCGGCGGCGTGACAGCGGCCCTCTGCGCGAGCGGTCCAGCCGTGCTCGCGCTGGGCAAGCACGGTGTCTACACGGCTGGCTGGGTGCTTGCGGCGCTCACGACAATCGCCGCGCTCATGCTTCCGCTTGACCTCGTGTTGCGGACGGAGTTGGCCCTGCTGCTCGGCCCCGCCGTCGGCCTGCTGGTTCACACCGTCTATCTCGTGACTGCGGGGCGCTCGCGCTCTGCCAGTGCCGAGCCGGTGCCGGACTCAGACGGCGCTCGCCCGTAGAGCCAGCCGCCACGCGCACAGGCGATGAGTCCAAGCGCAAATGAACAGCACAGCACGACGGCGCCGCCGGGCGGCGACCAGTCGGGTGAGCGGAGAAAGTCGCCCCACGCGATCGGAGTGCCGACCGCGTAGCGCCCCAGCGTCGTGACGAAGCTCTCCAGCTGTGCGAAGCACCACAACACGACCGCGAAGCCGAGCAGATTGTTGATCACGCGCGACGGTACGCGATCGGCGACGGCATCCCCGAGCAGCCCCGCGGCCAGAACGAGCATGATGCCAAGCATGGGGGCTGTGTAGCGGCCCTGCCAGATGTAGCCGCCCTGAGTGACATAGCTCGCCTGGATGAGAGCCGGCAGCACGAGGAGCGCGGCCAGCGCCGCGAGCACGATGAAGCGGTCCCGACCGCGCAGCACGCTGAGGGCGAAGAGGAGGACACCACCGATGAGCAGCGAGACCGCGAAGAACGTCGCGCGGGGCGCGATGGTGTCGGCCCACCCGAATTCTGCGACCATGCCGCTGGCGTAGCTGAAGGTGCGTGAGAGCACAGTCAGGAAGCCGACGAGTGGGTGTGTGCCGACTCCGGGATAGGCCGTCTCGACCCTCCCGTCCGCGATGGCGGAGCCGAGCGAGTTGCTGAGCACCGTCCACAGCAACGCGAAGCCGCCCGTGGCCGCCGTGATCGCCGCGGCAATCTGCACCGCACGCTGCTGAACGAGCGTCCGAAGCAGGCGGGCCCTGGCCAACAGGGCGGGCAGGAGCACGGCGATAGCGACCCAGAGCGGGCTGATGCCCCGCATGTTCATCGCCACTGATGCGGCGATCGCGAGCACAACGACCCGTTCGGTTGTGCGGGCGTCATCCGGATGGCGGACGAGGGAGAGCACGGCCACGGTCACGGCAAGCACGCCGGCGATCTCCGGTCCGCTCGGATTCACCACGCCGCCGATGAAGAGGGCGAGCGGAGTGACGGCGGCGATGAGCCCGATCGTCGGGATGGCCCGGTGCCGCCAACTCGCGATGAGCATGAAGCAGACGGCCAGTAGCGCCGAGGTGAGCAGGGCGCTCGCGACGCGCATGCCGTACACGGCGGTCTCGCCGTCAAAGACAAGGCTCGGCCAGCCGACAAGGGCGTAATAGAGCGGATTGTAGAGTCCGGCTGTCGTCGTCGCCTGGACGAAGCCGTTGCCCGCAGGGGTCGTCGGCGCGCAATCCGCCGACTGCTCCGGATTGAAAGCAAAACAGGTCTGTGCGTGCGTGAAAGCGACGCCCTGTGGAACCGTGACCGAATG
>JBEVGZ010000150.1:0-14537 GCA_040511515.1 Microterricola sp. | reverse complement strand
TGAGAGTCAGATGCGGTTGCGGCCGTTGATGACGCCGCTGACCGTGGCCACGAGGGCGAACGCCGCGGCGATGTACGGCTGCTCCATGCTCCACCATGCGAAGGCGACGGAGCCCATCACGACGATCTCGATCAGTGCGCGCCCGAACGCGTCGAGCTGGAACACGGCCTTGGGCGAGAGGAAGAGCGCCCAGAGCAGGATCGCGAGCAGCGGTGCACCGATGCCGAAGGCGATGCCGGGCCACGGCATCGGCCACATGGTGAAACCCCAGATCGCGAGCGACACGACGGCGACGATCTCCAGCAGGAAGCGGATGATGTCGTTCGGGCTGACGCGCGGCGTGCCGCTTGCGGCGTCGCTGGCGGTCGGGCGGGAGGTTCCAGGCGTTTCAGTCACGCATCAAGCCTACGTGCTAGCGGAAGATGATCGTGCGGGCGCCGTCGAGCAGCACACGGTCCTCCGCAAACCACTTGACGGCCTGCGTGAGCGTGCGGCTCTCCTCGTCCTGCCCGATGGCGACGAGCTCGGACGCACTGCGGGAGTGGTCGACGCGCACGACGTTCTGCTCGATGATCGGCCCCTCGTCGAGGTCGCTGGTGACGAAGTGCGCCGTCGCGCCGATGAGCTTGACGCCGCGGGCGTGCGCCTGCTTGTAGGGATTCGCGCCCTTGAAGCCGGGCAGGAAGCTGTGGTGGATGTTGATCGCGCGTCCGGCGAGGGCTTCGCAGAGCTCGGGGGAGAGGATCTGCATGTAACGCGCCAGCACCACGAGCTCGACGTCGTGCTCCTCGACCGCACGCAGGATGCGCGCCTCGAATGCCGCCTTGCTCGCGGCATCCACGACGGGGAGGGACTCGAATGGCACGCCGTAGAAGCCGGCCAGATCGCGGAGGCTCCCGTGGTTGGAGAGCACGAGGGGGATGTGCACAGGCAGCTGGCCCGCACGCTGGCGGAAGAGCAGGTCGTTGACGCAGTGCGCCGCCGTCGAGGCGAGCACGAGCGTGCGGAGCGGGCGCCCGACCACGTCGAGGCGCCAGTCCATCTCGTGCCTCTGCACGACGGGGGCGAGGGCGGCCTCGAGCTCGTCACGGCCGGCGTGGGTCTCGATCTGCAGCCGCATGAAGAAGCGCCCGGTGTCGTGGCTGGTGAACTGTTGGCTCTCGGTGATGTTGCCGCCGGCCGCCACAACGGCGCCGCTGATGGCGTGCACGATTCCCGGTCCGTCGACACAGATCAGCGTGAGCACCCAGTGGTGCTGCGTGGCCGGGGGTGTGCGTGCGGCGTCAAACTCCATCTGCCCAGATTAGTTGGAAAGCCGCAGGGGCGGATGCCGCTGCTAGGCTGAACCCGGTCGTGCGAGCGCGCATGACCCTGGGCGCGCACAACAGCGCGTAGTCGACCCGCCCTCGTGACCGCCTCTGCGGCACTGAGATCCTCATCAGCTGAGATCCTCAGCAGCTGGGGACGGCGGGGAACGCCATTCATGGGTAATCACGAATGACTGCACACACCACTTCTCGCCCCACCGCCCCCGCATTCCCGTGGGTCGGACTCCTCACGCTCGCCGTCGCGGTGTTCCTCTCGATCACGATCGAGATGCTGCCGATGGGCCTGCTGCCAGACATCAGCCAGGAACTGGGGGTCAGCGAACCCCAGGTCGGACTGCTCGTGAGCGTGTTCGCGTTCACCGTCGTCCTCTCCAGCGCCCCGCTGATGGCCCTGACCCGTCGTCTGCCGAGGCAGCCGCTGCTCGTCGGCGTGCTCGTCATCCTGGCCCTCTCGAGCGTGCTGACCGCGATCGCCCCCAGCTACGAGTTCATGGTCGCGACCCGCGTGCTCGGCGGCGCGGCGCACGGCCTGTTCTGGTCGATCGTCGGCGCCTACGCCGGCCACCTGGTTCCGAAGGAACAGCTCGCCCGCGCCGTGGCCATCACCACGGCCGGTGGCTCGCTCGCCTTCGTGCTCGGTGTTCCGCTCGGCACAGCCCTCGGCCATGCATTCGGCTGGCGGATCGCCTTCGCCGGCATCGCCGTGCTCACGCTGATCGGCGCGCTGCTGGTCTGGTGGCTGCTGCCCGGCGTGCAGCACAGGCACGCTCCGGAGGAGGGGACGGAGCACGTGTCCGTGCGCCGCGACCCGACCCTCGTCGCGGTGATCGTGGTCTGTGTGATCACCGGCGTCGTGATGATCGGCCAGTACGCGGTGTACACGTACATCGCGCCCTACCTGATCGATGTCGTCGGTGCGGATTCCGCAGAGGTCGGCCCGCTGCTCTTCGGCTACGGCATCGCCGGCGCCGTCGGCCTGCTGCTGGCCGGAACGGTTCTCGGACGGAGGCCGACGCTCGGCCTCCTGATCGCCTTCGCCGGCGTCGGTATCGGCGTCGCGGGGCTCGCCGCGTTCAGCGCCGTCCCGGTGATCGCGATCGGGGCGTTCTTCTTCTGGGGCATTGCCTTCGGAGCGCTGCCGCCGCTGCTGAACACGCGCCTGCTGCACAGCGCGTCTGCCCGCATCCGTGATGCCGCCGCAGCCTTCTACACGACGGCGTTCAACCTCGGCATCGGTGGTGGTGCGCTGCTCGGAGCCGCGCTCTACAACACCCTCGGGCTGCAGGCACTGCCGTGGGTGTTCGTCGGCATCCTCGCGCTGTCGTTCCTGATCGTGGTGATCACCGCGCGGCGCCCGCACGTGCACCCGCACGCGGACTGACGCGACATCACGGCGCGCGCACGAGGGAGACGCTCGTCACCGGACCAACGCGCGTGCCATCGCTGTAGTGAACGCTGAGCAATCCGGCATCCCAGTAGTTGCGGTCCCGGTAGTCGAAGTTCGTCGTGCTCTCTCCGGCCGAGTCGAGGGTGACCGTTCGCGTGTCGGTGGCGAATGGGACGCCGCTCTTCGAGGTTGAGAGGGCCACCGTGAAGTCGGCGCCCGGGATGCCCCTGGCCAGCAGGACGACGTCGGTGGCCAGCGGAATCCCCGCGCCGTCCGACGGCGAGGCGATCTGCGGCGGCACGAGGGTGAACTCCTCGACGGCGCTCGATTCCGGCGCGGAGCTGAGCCCGCCTGAGTGCTGCGTGACCGCGACACCGTACGGCGTGTTCGCCGCGAGTCCGGTGACGGTCACCGACCAGTGCCCGTCGGCGCCAGCGGTCGTGGTTGCGACGGAGGTCCCGTCGACGAGCACATCGATGTCGGCGCCTGGCAGGGCGTCGCTTCCCGCGATGATCGGGAAGTAGCGGCCGTCGGCAGTGTCGACGGAGAAGAGTGGCGCCGCGGGACGTTCGGGTTCTGGCGTCACCGTGAACGCGGTGGCGGATGCCGGCCCGTGCCGGCCGGCGCTCCCGACGTGGCGGAGGCTGATCGTCGCCACCCCCGGCGAGAGCTCCGGGGGTGCTGCGACGCCCAGCCCCTCGGAATCGAGCACGGCGCCGACCCAACTGGAGCCGCCATCGACGCTGAACTCGATGGCCGCGCCGGGAGAACCGGTGAACTCGAGCGCCGGGATCTCATCCTCGCGGTGTTCCGAGTCCGCGAGGGGGGTCGTCAGCGCCGGCGGTGCGGCCAATGTGAAGGTGGCGGCCGGACTCGGCGCGGATGCAACGCCGGAAGAGACTTGGATCGCCGTGACGGCGTGTGCTCCCTGACCGAGCTCCGCACCGTCGGCGCGACGAGTGATCGTCGCCGACCACGCTCCTGTCGTTGCGTCGGCCGTCACTGTGACCGTGGCGGTCCGGTGTGTGGCACGCCCGGCCTCGGCGAGCGTCAGCTCGACGGTTGCACCGGGTTCTGCCGTGCCGCTGACGACGGGGAACAGCGTCGCGTTCCCCGTGTCGACGACGTCGACCGATGGCGCGGCGGGAGCCGACGGGACCACGGGCGGCTTGCTCGGACTCGGACTGGGCGAGGGGCTCGGGGGCAGCGGAGCCGTGGGCGCCTGGAGATCCACCTCGACCAGTTCTGGCGCAAGCGGGAGCGGCACCGGGGTGGTCGGCTGTGGCGCCGGCGCGGCGGAGCCAGACTCGTCCGGGGCGTCATCCGGGGCGCCGTCCTCGGTGCTGAGCTGGCCCTCGGCGACGGAGGTGGGTGGCTCCGCGTGTTGTTCGAACAGGCCCGGCCCGAGTGCCACGGCCGCGACGACGCCGGCCGCGACGGCGACAACGCCAACGATGCCGGCGACGGTCATGCCACTGACCGAGCCCGAGCTGTTCGCGCTGGAGCCGGCTGCGGAACCGCCAGCTGTACTGCCAGCGACCGCGCTGGCACCGACCGCGCTGCCACCGGCCGTGATGCTCGCAGGCATCGCACCGACCGCGCCGGCCAGCTGACTCGTCGGTCCGCCGGTCTGCAGCCAGTAGGCGTACGCGGCTGCGCCGCCGACGCCGGCCGTGAGCGGCAACAGCACGAGCGCAAGTCTGGAGCCGACGTCCCTGGCCTCGGATGCCGCGATGGTGCACTTGGCGCAGTCGTCCAGATGCTTCTCGAGCCGTGTGGTGTCGCGCTGTGAGAGGCTGCCGCGCGTGTAACCACCCAGGCGTTCGATACTCCACCTGCACTCCTCGTCGGCCGAGACCGCATTGAGGTGTGCGCCGATCCAGGCCTGCCGCAAGCCCTCCCTGGCGCGGTAGCTGAGCGCTGCGACGCTGTTGGCCGTCATCCCGAGCAGCGGTGCGATCTGCGCCGGCGTCATCGACTCGACCTCGCTGTACCAGAGCACCTCCTGCCACCGGGTGGGGAGGGTGCGGAAGGCCGTCGCGGTGAGGCCGCGGTCGAGGGCGAGCAGCCCGGCGTCCTCGCTGCTGCGCGGGTCTTCGAAGCTCTCGAGGGTGTCGATGGACGTCTCGCGCCTGGCCCTGCCCCAGCTTGCAGCGGTGTTGCGGATCGTCGTGAACAGGTACGGCCGGAACGCCGCGGTCGGGCCGCGGCCCTTCTGCAGCATCTGGTAGATGCGCGTGAACGCTTCGGAGACGAGGTCGTCCGGGTCGAGGCTGGACGTGAAGGACCGCGCGACCGTTCGCCCCGCTGCCGCGTGTCGTTTCCACAGCTCGGCGAATGCGGGGGAATCGCCCTGCTTGCACCGCTCGATGAGCTGCGAATCCGAGCTCGCGGCGACGGCGGGCGGCGTCGCGGCGTCGTCTTCTGGGGAGCTGAGGTCTGTCACGGGGCTGTCGTTGTGCCTTCGTCGTCGGGTCGAACGGGGTGTCGGCATGCGGCGGAGGGTAAGTCCAGAATCATGCTTACGTTGAGAGACGCAGCGCGGTGACATCTATGACGCGAGAAACGCGATAATTCTCAGAATCTCCACGCTAGCGCGGCCGTGGCAGTGGCATCGTCAGAAAGTCCTGTGAATCGGCGTCATGATTCCGCTGACCTGCGCTCTCCTCGAGTGAGAGGGAGGCGCACCCGAAGCGAATCCCCCTCGACTCAAGGGGACAGAGTGCTCGAGCAGTGCTCGCGCACGGGGGACAGGCGGCGCTTCGGCGTTGCCGCGGGGTCGGGGCGCCGGGTCACAGAGCCCGGCGTCCCTCGACCTCCGCGATCAGGCGGTGAGCTGCGTGCCGTTCGCCCAGACCGCCGCGACGGAGAAGTCGTCGCGCATGATGACCGCGTCGGCCGCGAAACCGACGGCCAGGGCGCCGAGATCAGCACCACGCCCGATCGTGCGAGCCGGCACGGCGGTGACGGCGTCGATCGCCGTCGCAATGTCGACGCCGACCTCGGTCACCGCGCGGCGCACGGCGTCGTCGAGGGTCAGCGTCGAGCCGGCGATCGATCCGCCATCGACGAGTCGAGCGACGCCGCCCTGTACCTCGACGGCGAGTGCGCCGAGCAGGTACTCGCCGTCGGCCGAGCCGGTCGCGGCCATGGCGTCGGTGATGAGGGCGATGCGGCCGGGGGCCGAGGCGAACGCCATGCGCACGACCTCTGGATGCACATGGGTGCCGTCGTTGATCACCTCGAGCGTCACCCCTGGCGTGTGTGTCGCCGCCGCAACGGGGCCAGGTGCACGGTGGTGGATGCCGCGCATGCCGTTGAACGCGTGCGTGAGGATGCTGGCACCGGCGTCGAAGGCGGCGCGGCTCTGCTCGTAGTCGGCCGCGGTGTGGCCGACGGCAACGGCCACGCCGGCGTCGACGAAACGGCCGATCGCGGCGGTCGCCCCCGGCAGTTCCGGCGCCAGGGTGATCTGGCGGAGGGAGCCGTCGGCAGCATCGAGCATGGCGTCGAGCTCGCCGGCATCCGCTCGCCGCAGCAGGCGCTCGTCGTGCGCGCCCTTGAATTCGAGGTCGAGGAACGGTCCCTCGAGGTGGGAGCCGAGCACGAGCGGGTCGGTTGCGGCCAGCCCGGCGATGACGGCGAGGCTCTCGAGGAGGTTGCCGCGCGTGTTGGTGACCAGCGAGATGACGGAGCGGGTGGTGCCGTGCGCTCTGTGCACGGCGAGGCCGGTCCGGATGCTGTCAGCCCCGTCGTCGAAGGCGGCGCCGCCCGCGCCATGGCAGTGGATGTCGACGAACCCCGGCGTCAGCCAGAGGCCGCCCGCGTCGGTGACGGCGGTCTGCGCGCCGGTCAGCTCACGCCAGCCGTCGGCCTGGCCGACGGCGAGGACGCGTGGGCCGGAGAAGGCGACCCAGGCATCGCTCGAGATGCTGCCTCCTGTGACGAGGCGGGCGGAATGGATGACAACGGTTGCAGTACTCACTCGGCGATGATCACGTCATATCCGTGCTCGGTCAAGGCGGCGCGCTGCTCCGGCGTGATCCCGGTGTCGGTGATGAGCGTTCCGAACAGGCGGGCATCGCCCATCGTGGCGAAGGCCTTCTTGCCGATCTTGCTGGAATCGGCGACGAGAACCGCGCGGGCGGCCCTGGTGGCCATGAGCCGGTTGACGTTCGCTTCGCGCTCATCGTGGGCGGTCGGTCCGAGCACGGGATCGATCCCGTTCACGCCGATGAACGCGATGTCGAGTGCGATGCTGTTCAGGACGACGTCGGCGTAGCCGCCGACGAGCTCGTAGGAGCGGGAGTGGACGACGCCGCCCGTGACGACCGTCTTGATCTGCGGGCGCATCGCCAACTGGGCGGCGATGTTGATCGCGTTGGTGACGACGGTGAGGTTGGCGTGCGGGCCGGCCTCCATGAGGTCCGCGCGGGCGCCGAGGGCAGAGGCGATTGCCGTCGACGTCGTGCCTCCGCAGAGGCCGACGACGGCGCCGCGCGGGGTCATCGCGCTGGCGTATTGGGCGATCATCACCTTGCTGTCCGCGTTCTGCTGGTGCTTGTAGCGCAGCGGCAGGTCGTAGGCAACGGTCTGGCCCACCGCGCCGCCGCGGGTACGGGTGAGGAGCTGTTGCTCCGCGAGGGTGTCGAGATCGCGTCTCGCCGTCGCCGGCGAAACGGCGAGCTTGCTGACGATCTCATCGACCTCGACCTGGCCGGTGTCGGCGAGCAGGTCAAGCACGGCATTGAGCCGTTCGGCTCGATTCACGGTGTTCCCCCCTCGGTTGCCGCGCCCGTCAATGGGCGCAACGCGAACAATTCAAGCAGTCTGGCGGCCTCGGCGGTCACCGCGGCGCGCCCGGGCGCAATGTACTTGCGGGAGTCGACGAGCGTCGGGCTCGCGGTCAAGGCCTCGCGCACGGCCGAGGTGAAGTGGCCGTTGAGGTGCGTTGACACGTTGATCTTCGTCATGCCGGCGCGGATCGCGGCCTGGATCTGGGCGTCGGAGGCGCCGGATGACCCGTGCAACACGAGCGGAACGGCGAGCGCGGAATGCAGCATGGCGATGAGCTCGGTGTCGAGGCTCGCGGAGCGCTCCGTCATGGCGTGCGAGGATCCGACGGCGACGGCGAGGGCATCGACACCCGTCGCGGCGACGAAGCTCACGGCCTCGGCCGGATCGGTGCGCACTCCCGGCGCGTGGGCGCCGTCCTTGCCGCCGACCTTGCCGAGCTCGGCCTCGACGTAGACGCCGGCCGCGTGTGCCCGCTCGGTGACCCTGGCCGTGATCTCGAGGTTCTGCTCGTATGGCAGGTGAGCGCCGTCGTACATCACCGATCCGAAGCCGAGATCGATGGCCGCGTAGGCCAGCGCCTCGTCCTCCGCGTGGTCGAGGTGCAGCGCGACGGGGGCGCTGGATGCCCGCGCGATGGCGAGCGTCGCCAGCGCGATGGGTTCGAGCGCGCCGTGGTAGCCGACGCAATTCTCCGAGATCTGCAGGATGACGGGGAGGCCGGCCCGTTCGGCTGCGGCGACCAGGGCTTCTGCGGTCTCGAGGTGGATCACGTTGAACGCGCCGATCCCGGTGCCGCCCGCCGCGGCATCCGACATCAGGGTGCGGGTGGGGGTCAGCGTCATGATGGGCTCTCTGTCGCGTGCGGGATCGTGTGGCGTTCGATGATGAGGAGCTCGGCCAGTTCGGCGTGCAGCGGCGAGATCTCGCCGGCCAGCGGCATGAGCACGGCCGCGGCCGACCAGGCGGTGGCGCGGCGCAGGATCTCCTCGATGTCAGGCACGCCGCCTGCGGCCGCGGCGAAGCAGCTCGCGACGGCGGCGACGGCGGCGTCGCCTGCGCCGGTCGGGTTGCCGACGAGGGGTTCGGGCAGGCGCGCACTGAGGTACTCATCACCGGTGCCGACGGCGATCATGCCAGCGCTGCCGAGCGAGAGCAGCACGAGGCCGGCCCCGCGGGCGATCAGGGACTGTGCTGCCCGGATCGGGTCGCCGATGTCGGTCGCGGCGATGAGTTCGTCGCGGTTGGGCTTCAGCACCGTTGCGCCGGCGTCGGCCGCCGCGAGCAGTGCAGGGCCAGAGGTGTCGATGATGCTCGGGATGCCGCGGGCCGCGGCCATGCGGACCAGCTCCGGGTAGAAGTCGTCGCTGTCGAAGGCTGCACCGGCGGTGCGGGGCGGCAGGCTGCCGGATCCGACCAGGCAGCTGGCATCGGGCAGCGCGGCCTGGGTGGCGCCGAGCAGCTGCCGCCACTCGGCGTCGCTGTGGTTCTCACCGAACTCGTTGAAGATGCTCGTCTCGTCGTTGCCGGCGTCATAGAGGGCCAGGGAACGCCTGGTGCTGGCCGCGACGGGAACGAGTTCATGTGGCAGGCCGCTTGCGCGCAGTTCGAGTTCGAGCTCAGCGCCCGTCGTTCCGCCCGCCGTGGCTATGGCGAGCACCGCGGCACCCTGTTGGTGGGCGACGCGTGCAACGTTCAGGCTCTTGCCGCCCGCCCGTGCCATACCGCTCGGCACCCGGTGCGTCGCGCCTGGCTCGATGCGGTCAACCCACCAGGTCAGGTCGAGTGCCGCGTTCGGGGTGATGGTCAGAATCATGCGCGCTGCCCCGTCGCGGCGGAGAGATCGCGTGCCCGCAGCGCGGCACCGAGCAGGCCGGCGTCCTCGCCGATCTGGGCGCCGATCAGGCGGGGCCGGCGGTGGAAGGTGAGCATGCCGTCGAGGGTGCGCTCCAGCGGTTCGAAGAGCGCTGGCCCGGCCTGGGCGAGCCCGCCGCCGAGCACGACGACCTCAGGTGCGATGATCGTGACGACCTGGCTGATGCCGAGGGCGAGGGCGTACACCGCCCCATCCCACACGGATTGGGCGGTGGCGTCTCCGGCCTGGGCGCGCTGCAACACGGCGCGGGCACCGTCCAGCGTCTCTCCGCTCAGCTCCGCGTAGCGGCGCACGATGGCGCCGGCGGACGCCAGCATCTCGAGGTGGCCGCGGCCGCCGCACGGGCACTCCGGGCCGTCGGGGATGACGATCGAGTGCCCGATCTCGCCGGCATAGCCGCCGGCGAGGTGCGGTTTGCCGTCGATGAAGAACGCGCCGGCGATGCCGGTGCCGATCACGAGGACCGCGGCATCCTGCACCCCTCGTGCCGCGCCGAGCCGGAACTCCGCCTCTCCGGCGCCGCGCACATCGTGGCTGAACGCCACCGGCATGCCGAGGCCGGCCTCGCCGAGCTGCCTGAACGGCGCGTCACGCCATCCGAGGTTGCTGGAGAACACCCCGATCCCGTTCTCGTCGTCGACGAGCCCAGGAACGAGGATGCCGGCCGCGCGCGGCGTCACACCGGGAAAGCGCTCGGCGTAGTCGGCGGCGATCTCGCGTGCGACCGCGACAACGGCCTGCGGCGTCTCGGCGCCGGAGAGCGGCGTCGGGGTGCGCGTGAGGCCGAGCATCGTGCCGTCGCCGGCGAACAGCGCTGACTTCATGTCGGTGCCACCGACGTCGAAGGCAAGAACGGCGTCGCCGTGGCCGAGCGGAAGCGGGGAGTTCAGTGTGATCACGCGCCCAGAATGACAGATCGCGTGAGGTTGCGCGGCTGATCGGCGTTCAGGCCCTTGGCGCGGGCGCGCTCGAGCGAGACGCGCTGCGCGCGGATGAGGTCGGCCAGCGGGTCGAGCGAGCTGTTCTCGAAGCGCGCGCCGGTGCGCGCGACATCCGCGGCCAATCCGACCGGAGCCTCACCGAACATCCAGGTGACGCGGCCCGGGGCGGCGATCGCGATCGGGCCGTGACGGTACTCCATGGCCGGGTACGACTCGGTCCAGGACTGCGAGGCCTCGCGCATCTTGAGGCCGGCCTCGTGGGCCAGGCCAACGGTCCAGCCGCGGCCGAGGAAGCTGTACTGCTCGGCGGTGAGGAGTTCCTCGTCGAGCTCGGCATCGACGGCGGTCTGCGCATCGGCGATCGCGGCGTCGAGGTTCTCGCCGAGGGACGCGCGCAGGAACGCCAGGGCCGTCGTGGCGAAGCGGGTCTGCACGACCGACTGCTCGTCGGCGAACGGCAGCTTCACCAGGTCATCGACGTTGTCGACGAATGGCGAGTTGACGTCACCGACGATGCCGATGATGCGCTTCTTGCCGCGCTGGGCATTCACCAGCTCGAGCACCTCGGTCGTGGTTCCGGAGCGGGTCAGGGCGATGATCGCGTCGTAGTCGCGGTCGACGAAGGCCTCGGATGCCGCATAGGCATCGGTCAGGCCGAGGCCGGCCCGCTCACGGAGCTCGGAGTACGCCTGCGCCATGAACCACGAGGTCCCGCAGCCGACGATGGCCACCTTCTGACCCGCGGCGGGGAGCAGCGCCTGCTCGGCGGTGAGCGCGGCGGCCCGTGCCCACACCTCCGGCTGCGACGCCAGCTCAAGAGCCATGTGTTCGGTGGGTGCTGGGGTGCTCTGGGGCATGGGATCTCCTCGAAGGTTGCGCCTGAGCCGCCGCCTCGACGATGTGCTCACGATGACACTCAAAATGATTGCTTCTGACTCTATCTGCTGTCAAGTGATCAGTTCAACGCTCGAAATACAGGATTCCTTCCAGAAAGCTGATTTGTAAGGACGGTTTATAAACACCCGGTAACGATTCGGGCGAGGTGTTGACGGGGCGGCCATTGCGAGTAATGATTTCGATCACCCAGTGAACGGTCTTGATTGTTTACAGGATGAAACAGTCACGAAACATCAGACGAGCACGCTCGATCCAATGTTTCCGGCGAAACGCACTGTCGCGTGATGGTCCTTCGGCGACAGAGCATCCCAACAAGAGTGAGGAAGCACTATGAAGAAGACTCTGCGCGTCGGGGCCATGGTCGCCACTGCGGCACTGGCCACCATGACACTCGCATCCTGCGGATTCGGCGGCGGTTCGAACGAGGGCGGTGACAGCAGCGGCTCCGGCACGACGCTCAACCTCCTCGTCCCCAGCTACTCCGACAACACCCAGGGCCTCTGGGAAGACGTCATCGCAGGGTTCGAAGAGGCGAACCCCGACATCGACGTGAAGCTTGAGGTCCAGTCGTGGGACAACCTCGACTCGGTCATCACCACCAAGGTCTCCGGCGGTCAGGCTCCCGACATCTACAACGGCGGGCCGTTCGCCGGTTTCGCCGCAGATGACCTGCTGTACACCACGGAAGAGGTCGTCTCGCCTGACACCTACTCGGACTTCCAGGAGACGTTCATCAAGAACGCATCGGTCGACGGCACGGCATACGGCCTCCCGCTGATCGCATCGGCACGCGCACTCTTCGTCAACAACGACCTGCTCGAGCAGGCCGGCGCAACGATCCCGACCACCTGGGACGAGCTCCTCGAGTCGGCCAAGAAGGTCTCGGCTCTCGGCAACGGCGTCGCCGGCTACGGCATGCCGCTCGGTTCGGAAGAGGCGCAGGCCGAGGCCGCGGTGTGGCTCTGGGGCGGCGGCGGCACCTTCGGTGACGCGGACGAGATCACGATCGACACCCCCGAGAACCTCGTCGGTGCCGAGTTCATCCAGAAGATGGTCACCGAGGGCGCGACCCAGGCCGACGCCGGCTCGACCGACCGCAGCCCGCTGATGGACATCTTCATCCAGGGCAAGATCGGCATGCAGGTCGGCCTCCCGCCGACAGTCGGACAGATCGCGGACGGCAACCCCGACCTCAACTACACGATCGCCCCGATCCCCACCAAGGACGGCAGCGCACTGACCGTCGGCGTCGCCGACCACCTGATGGCGTTCAAGAACGACGGCAAGAAGCAGGAAGCGATCACGAAGTTCTTCGACTACTACTTCTCGCCTGATGTCTACGTGCCGTGGGTGCAGACGGAGGGCTTCCTGCCCACCACCAAGTCCGGTGCAGAGGCGCTGAACGGCGAGGAGGCACTCAAGCCCTTCCTCGACGCGCTGCCCGCCGCACAGTTCTACCCGAGCACGAACCCCAACTGGTCGGCCACCGACGCCGCGTTCAAGGCGCTCTTCGGCCAGCTCGCACAGGGCAAGGACGCCGCAACGGTTCTCCAGGAGATCCAGGCTCAGTCCGACGCCGGATAAGCGACAGAACCAACACCCGTGGGATCGATGAAGGCAGTGAGATGAGTAACGCAACACAAAAGAAAACATCGATCCCCGCGGGGGCGGCCACCGGCCGCCCCCGCGCCGGGACGGGCGGCAAGGACCTGCTGGCGGCGTTGCCGTGGATCGGGCCCGTGCTGATACTGATCGTCGGCGTGGTGTTCTTCCCCGCCGGTGTGATGTTCTTCAACTCCACACGGGACATCAGTCAGAGCGGAATCGACAATGGGTCCGTCGGCTTCGCCAACTACCTCGAGGTGTTCAACTTCGCCTACTTCTGGCCGATCTTCGGCCGGACCATCGTCTGGGTGATCGCCGTCGTCGTGCTGACGGTGCTGATCTCGCTCGGGCTCGCCCAGCTGCTCAACAAGGCATTCCCCGGGCGCCAGCTGGTGCGTCTCGCCGTGATCGTGCCGTGGGCGGCATCCGTCGTCATGACGACGATGGTCGTCTACTACGGTCTCGAGCCGTACTTCGGAATCATCAACAAGTTCCTCGTGGACATCGGGCTCATCGACACCCCTGAGGGCTACGGCTGGACCAGGAACGCCGACACGGCGTTCGCGTGGTCGATCGTGATCGCCGTCTTCGTGTCGCTGCCGTTCACGACGTACACGATCCTCGCCGGGCTCCAGACGGTCCCCGGCGACGCGATCGAGGCCGCGAAGATGGACGGCGCAAGCCCCTCTCGCACCTACTTCAGCATCGTGCTCCCGCAGCTGCGCGGGGCGCTCGCCGTCGCCGTGCTGATCAACATCATCAACGTGTTCAACTCGCTCCCCATCCTCAAGGTGATGACGGGATCGATACCCGGCTACGACGCCGACACGATCATGACGATGATCTTCAAATACATCCAGAACCAACACAAGATCGATGTCGCCAGTGCGCTGAGCGTCGTCGCATTCGTGATCGTGATCGTGATCGTGGCGATCTACGTCAAGGTCGTCAAGCCCATGAAGGAGGTCTGATCGTGACTGCGACGACCACGCCGGACCGCGCGTCTGAGACGCAGAACGCCTCCCGCCCGCCGATCACGCGCAAGCGCCGCTACACGGAAGACCAGATCCCGGCCGGCCGCGTCGCCTGGCGCATGGCCGCCGGACTCGCCGTACTGCTGATCTTCATCCTGCCGTACGTCATCATGTTCTTCGGCTCGGTCAAGTCCAAGTCCGAGATCCGTTCCGTCGACCCCACCTACTTCCCCACGGAGTGGCACTGGGAGAACTACATCACCATGTGGTCGACGCCGGAGACCCCGCTGGTGCAAAACCTCATCTCGACGATCGTGATCTCGGTGTTCGCGACCCTGCTGGTGCTGCTCGTCGCACTGCCGGCCGCTTACTACACGGCGAGGGCCCGCTTCCCCGGTCGCCTGCTGTTCCTGTTCCTCGTGATCGTCACCCAGATGCTGCAGCCCGCCGTGCTGACCTCCGGTCTGTTCCGGCAGTTCGTCACGCTCGGACTCTCGGACACGTGGCTGGCCATGATCCTCGTGAATGCCGCGTTCAACCTCTCCTTCGCCGTGTGGATCATGCACAGCTTCTTCGCCGGCATCCCCAAGGAGGTCGACGAGGCGGCGCAGATTGACGGTGCGGGACGACTGACCGTGCTGTTCAAGATCAACCTGCCCCTGGTGTGGCCGGGCATCGTCACGGCGATCGTCTTCACCTTCGTCGCCTGCTGGAACGAGTTCGCGGCGTCACTCG
>JBEVGZ010000149.1:0-3383 GCA_040511515.1 Microterricola sp. | reverse complement strand
GTCCCCCACCTCGAGCACCCACTCGGCGTCGGAGAAGCGCACGGTGAGCGAACCCTCGAGCACATGCACCGTCTCGATGTCGGCGTTCACGGAGTAGAGCTGATCCCCGCCGTGGCCGCCGGGGGCGACGACGGAGCGGATCATCTGGATGCGCGCCTCGTTGCGCGGCGTCAGCAGCCGCTCGTCGCTGTCGATTCCGCCGAGGTTGATGCGCGGGCCCGTGCCGGCGCGCACCAACTGCACATCGGCCTCTTCGAAGAGCGAGCCGACAGAGATGGAGAGCACCGCGCAGAGCGTGATGAGCGACGCGACGCTCGGCGAGGTGATGTCGCGCTCGACGCGGGAGAGGAATCCCTTGGTCAGGCCGGTGATGCGCGCGACCTCGTCGATGGTGAGCTGCTGCGCCTGGCGCGCGGCGCGCAGGCGGGAGCCGATCGCGACGGGGCGATTGCTGGGTTCGATCGGCATGGCACGCATGGTGCGTGTCACGTTACCGGATGTCGCGCGTCAGTCGGCCGTCGCCGTGCCCGTGATCGTGCCGCGGGCCAGGGTGTGGAAGTGCAGGTTGAAGCCGAGCACGGCAGGTGTCGAGCCCGGATCGAGGTCGAGACGAGCGACGTCGAGCGCGTGCACGGCGAAGATGTAGCGGTGAACCCCGGTGCTCGGCGGCGGACCGGCGCCGATGAACGAGGTGAGGCGGACCTCGTTCGGCAGCGTGAGCGCCCCGGCCGGCAGCAGCGCGCCGCCGGGCGCCCCGGCGTTCTCCGGCAGCGAGGTCACGCTCGCCGGAATGTTGCAGACCGCCCAGTGCCAGTAGCCGGAGCCGGTCGGGGCGTCGGGGTCGAAGCAGGTCACGGCGTAGCTGAGCGTCTCCGCGGGCGCGCCGGACCAGCTGAGTTGGGGTGATGTGTCGCTGCCACCCCGGCGGGTGGCCCATTGGGCTCGCGCGAACGGCTCACCATCGCGCACGCTCTCGCTGCGCACGGTGAGCGGCGCGAAACTCTTCAGCGTCGCCAGCTCTGCATACGGGTCGTAGTTGAACATCGTCGTCCTCTCGATCGTGCAGCCAGCCTAGTGACGGCGGCCGAGAGACCAGCGTCCGTTCAGCCGGGCGCACGTAAACTTGGCCGGTGGCCACAGCCAAAATCCTCCTCTACTACGCGTTCACGCCGCTCGCCGACCCCGAAGCCGTGCGCCTCTGGCAGCGCGATCTCGCCGAGTCGCTCGGCCTGCGCGGGCGCATCCTGCTCTCGGAGCACGGCATCAACGGCACCCTCGGCGGCGAGCTCGCCGCGATGAAGCGCTACGTGCGCAAGACGAAGCAGTACGCGGCGTTCAAGGGCATCGACTTCAAGTGGAGCGAGGGCTCCGGTCTCGACGAGAGCGGTGCCAGCCTCGACTTCCCCCGGCTCAGCGTCAAGGTGCGCGACGAGATCGTCTCCTTCGGCGCTCCGGGCGAGCTGAGCGTCGACGGCGATGGCGTCGTCGGCGGCGGGACCAAACTGGCGCCGCGCGAACTGAACGCGCTCGTCGCCGAGCGCGCGGCATCCGGCACCGAGGTCGTCTTCTTCGACGGCCGCAACGCCTTCGAGGCCGAGATCGGGCGCTTCAAGAACGCGATCGTTCCGGATGTCGCGACCACCCGCGACTTCGTCAGCGAGCTCGACAGCGGCAAGTACGACCACCTCAAGGGCACGCCGATCGTCACGTACTGCACCGGCGGCATCCGCTGCGAGGTGCTCTCCGGGCTGATGAAGAGCCGCGGTTTCGATGAGGTCTACCAGCTCGAGGGCGGCATCGTGCGCTACGGCGAGGCCTTCGGCGACGACGGGCTCTGGGATGGCTCGCTCTACGTCTTCGACAAGCGCGGCTCGATCGACTTCAGTGACCACACGGCCGTCATCGGCGGCTGCGTGCGCTGCGGCGACGCCACCAAGCGCATGCAGAACTGCACCGACCTCTCGTGCCGCGAGCAGCTCGTCGTGTGTGAGGGCTGCGCGAGCGCCGCGCCGACGTTCTGTGGCGAGCACACGGAGCCCGTCCCGGCCCCCTAGGACGAGGCGCCTGCCTCAACGGCCGCGCCCGGCTGCTTCTCGTTGCGGCGGGCGAAGGCCCTCGCCGAACGACTGGAGAGCGCGAGCAGGATCAGGATGTCGAGCGCGAGGCTGAGCAGCGTCGTGCGCAGCGAGATGTCGAGTCCGGAGCGCCACCAGTCGATGAACGGCACCAGGATGCTGATCGTCGCCAGCGACATGGCGGCGATACGCGCCCAGTTCACGCCGCGCAGCACCAGCCAGGCGAGCACTAGGTAGAAGGCGAGCCAGACGCCGTAGCCAAGCGCGCCGACGCGCACGACGCCCTCGGCGAAGAGCTGTTCGTCCGGCGTCAGCGTCTCGCCGTTGAGGACCTCGCTGTGCACGAAGCCCGGCACATCGGCCAGGGCGAAGGCGATGAGGGTGAAGCCGGAGAGCACGCGCCCGACCATGAGGATCGCGCCGACTGTGATGGGTACCGGCCGCTTCACGAGATGCCCCGCACTTCGACCGTCTCATGCGCCTCGGCGGGCGACGACTCCTCGCCGGTGCTGCCGGCGGCTGCCCCACCACTCGGCACAACAGCGCGCAGGTCGATCACCGGCATGTCGCCGTCGGTCTGAATCGTGTCACCGCCGCCATTGCGGGAGTGATAGCCGGTGGAGAAATCACGGATGACGAGCAGCCGCGCCGCCGGTTCTGCCTCGCGCACCGTGGCGATGATGTGGTCACGCTCCACATCGGTGTTCTCGTCGATCTTGTGCGTGATCTGCAGGGTGAACAGCGAGAAGCCGACGGCGCGGTCGAAGGTTCCGGCCGCGAGCCATTCCACCCGGTGACCGCCCGGCAGCATCCACCCCTCCGGGCAGCGCCAGAACCGCACGTGGTGGCGCTTGGCCGGATTGCCCGCCACCTCCTGCTGGTACGCGAAGTCCTGCTGGCGTTCGAACAGGAACAGCGGGCTGACCGGCGCCTCGTCATAGCTCTGCCGCGAGAGCGTCGACGCGACGATGCGCCAGCTCGAGGCCAGCGTGAGCTCATCGGCGCGGGTCCAGCCGGCCGCATCCATCGTCTGTTCCAGCTGCTCCGCGCTGCCGAGGAGTGCGAGGTTGACGGGATCACCGAGGAGCCCGTCGCTCGTGCGGGTGCGGCCGATGAAGTAGTTGGGAACATAGAGCTGCGTGAGGATCCGGTGCAGCCTCGGCAGCACGAGGTACGCGAGCAGCAGCCAGAAGGCGAGCAGGAACAGGAGCCCGGCCCAACCCCATTCCAGGCTCTCGGTCGCGAGCAACACGGCCAACCACACGGCGGCGAGGCCGGCGAAGACGAAGAAGAAGTTGTCGAGCGCCG
>JBEVGZ010000148.1:0-2564 GCA_040511515.1 Microterricola sp. | reverse complement strand
CGACGAGCGTCTTGCCGGCGCCGCAGGGCAGCACGACGACGCCTGAACCACCGGCGAAAAAGTTGTCGACAGCCTTCTGCTGGTAGTCGCGCAGCGCCCAGCCGTCCTCGGCCAGATCGATCGGATGCGGCGTTCCGGGCGTGTAACCGGCGAGGTCCTCGGCGGGCCAGCCCAGCTTGACCAGCTCCTGTTTGAGCGCACCGCGCGCCCACGGCTCGACGTTGTACGTGTCAGGGCTCGGGCGCCCGATCAGCAGGGGCGCGATGCGCTTGGCGTTGGCGACCTCCGTGAGCACGGCGACGTCGCTCGAGCGCAGCACGAGCTCACCCTCGTCATCCCGCTCGATGACGAGGCGGCCGTAGCGGCCGACCGTCTCGACGATGTCGATCGACACCGTCTGCGGAACGGGGAACTTCGAGTAGCGCTCGAGTGTTGCGAGCATGTCGGAGGCGTCGTGCCCGGCCGCCCGCGCATTCCACAGACCGAGCCGGGTGATGCGGTAGCTGTGGATGTGCTCGGGAGCACGCTCCAACTCGGCGAACACCGCCAGATCGTGCCGGGCATCTTCAGCGAGCGGATGCGCGACCTCGAGCAGCACGGTGCGGTCACTTTGAACGATCAGGGGGCCATCCGACATAACCGCCGAGTCTACGCGGATCGACTGAGAACGGATGCCGCCGCGCACAGACCCGCCGAACACGGCCGCGCCGCGCACAGCTGCGCTCGTCGACGCCGCGATCAGGCGGTGGTGACGGACGCGATGCTGGAGAGCGGAAGCGTGCGCTCGATGTCGGCGCGCCGGTCGCGGGCCCGCAGCCGGCCGTTGGCGACACTCGCCGGCTCGAGCAGGTAGTCCGAGATCTCACCGCCCGGCATCCGCACGCTCACCAGCAGGGTGTGCTTGGAGCGGATCGCGAGGTCGATCTGGCGCGCGAGCCAGGCCTGGCCGGTCGGTTCGGTGTCGGCATCCGAATCGCGCAGCGTCGCGACGAGCGCCGGCAGCGGGTCGACGGCGGGTGTGGCCTCGGCGTGGGCGACACGGCGGCGGGCCAGGTGCACGAGTTCGCCGTCTGCGTCGTGTGCGGCGACCGGATAGCGCGCATCGCTGAGCGCCCAGAACAGGACATCGGGTGTGAAACGGCTGAGCAGGCGGTTCGGCCCGCTCTGCTGGAGCCCGAGCTGGGAGAGCGCGTGATCGACGGCAACCGTGTGGATGAGCGCGGCGTCGTCCGAGTGGATCGCACCCTGGAAGTGCCCGTCGTCGGTGGCCGGGCCGACGCGCAGCCTGCCATAGCGGGCGGCCGACTCGGTGACGAGGTAGTGCAGCGGCTGGGGGACACCGCTCAGCGAGATCGAGGAGAGGAAGGCGAGGATGTCCTCCGCGCTCTCCCCGGCGCCCAGCGCGCGGTTCACGGATGCCGCAGTGATCCGGTAGCTCGATGCGAACTCGCGGCTCTCGACATCCGCCATCGTGCGCAGACGCGCGTCGATGGGCGGAGTGAGCGGTCCGGGGGCGACGGCGGTGAGGTCGTGCTGCAGATAGACGGTCGACACCTCCGGCGGCAGGAGTTCGCTCACGGCGGCCTCTGCGGCCTCAGCGCCGTGCTCCAGCAGCGCGCTTCCCGCCGCACTGGGCACTCCGCCCGCCGTGATCCCGAGCAGCTCAGCCTCGGCCGTGCGGTCGTCGATGCGTTGCTGCAGCGAGTCGCCGGCTGCGGGGAAGATCCAGCGCACATCGCGGGTGAGGAACTGCCCCCACGGCCGCTCGGCCCTGGCCGCCAGCAATACCCGCACGTCGGGGGCGAGACCGAGGTGCCACGCTTCCGCCAGGGTGCGCCAGCGTTGGGGCGTTCCGCCGAGCAGCCAGCCCTCCGCGGCTTCACTGTGTTGCCACAGTGCGCCCTCGCGCTCGACCAGCCCCGCGCGTTCGGCGAGCCCGAGATAGCGCGGCACCTCCTCGAAGGCGATGGCCGCGTCGTGGGCGAGACGTTTCGCATCGGGCAGGGAGAGCCCGCCGCGGGCAAGTTCGCGGGCCGGATCGCCGATGAGGGAGGTGACGAGCTCGGCGACGACGGAGGTTGTGCCGAATGCACGTTCGGCGGCGAGACGGTTGACGGCGTCCCTGGGCCCGGCGGCGTCGGCGGCCGCAGCGGGCTCGTCGTCCTCGCCGGCGTGCGGGGAGGGGGCGGCGAGCTCTGCGCTGCTCGGCAGGCCGTCGGCCGGCCAGGTGCGCATCAACTCGGCCACCGCCTCGAACGGTGCGAACCGTGCGTCGCTCCCCGTGCTGTCGCCGTTGCCCGACCCGACGCCGTCGCTCAGCGTTCCGAGCAGCAGTTCGTCGAGGCGTTCGACCCTGGCGCGCACGAGCGCGACGTCGATGGACTCGTGGCCGAGATCAGAGATGCGGGCCGTGATCGCGGCGATGTCGGGCGCGGCATCCGTTTCGGCGACGAGGTCACCGGCGACGGCCAGCACCGCGAGCCTGGTGCGGTCGAGGGTGGCGAGGGCTGCCCGGACGGAGTCGGGGGCCAGGAGCGCCTCGGCGAGGTCGAAGTAGTCGCGGA
>JBEVGZ010000147.1:0-4650 GCA_040511515.1 Microterricola sp. | reverse complement strand
GCGGCCGCCGCCGCGATGTCCGGCGCCGCGATGGCGTCCTTCGTCGGTGCCCGTTCGGCCGACCTCGCCATCGCAGTGCTCGACGGTGCGGCGCTGCAGAGCGCCGGCGGAAGCGACTCTCCGCTGATCTCGGCCGCCGATGTGCTGCGCCCGTCGCTCGAGGCCGCGGCAGCGACGCTCGGCAGCGGACTGCTCGGCGCGAGCACGATCGGCGACGCGGCCAGCCTCTTCTCGGACGACGAGGCCGTCGTGTTCGAACTGCTGAGCGGTGCGGATGACGCAGCAGCCGTGCTCGGCTGGTTCGCCGTTCGCGTGCGCGACGCCGTCACAGTGCCGGCACACGGTCGGGGCGCGGCGACGCCCGGCTCGGCGGCATCCGACGCCGAGGTCGTCGGCAAGCTCGGCCGGATCAACAACGTCGAGATGGCGCTGACCGTCGAGCTCGGACGCACCAGGATGACGGTGCGCGACGTGCTCTCGATCGAGCCGGGCGCCGTCATCGAGCTCGACCGCTCGGCGGGAGCCCCCGCCGACGTTCTGCTGAACGGCCGGCTGATCGCCCACGGCGAGATCGTCGTCGTCGACCAGGACTACGCCGTGCGCATCACCCGCATCCTCGACGTGGCAGACGGCGCGCTCTAGGTGGAAACCCTCTTCGTCGCGCTGCGCGTCCTGCTCTCCCTCGGTGCCGTTCTGGCACTGCTGTGGCTGCTGCAGCGACGCTTCGCGCGCGGCGGAGTCGGGTCGACGGCCAAGGCGCGCGCCGCCAACAGCCCAACGGTCGTCGGGCGGCAGAGCGTCGGCTCCAAGGCCAACGTCGTCGTCGTCGAGCACGATGGTCGGCGGTTCCTGCTCGGCGTCACCGAGCACGGCGTGAACGTGTTGCACAGCTCCGAGATCGAGCCGGTGCCCGGTCTCGACCCCGATCTCTTCGCCCGCGAGCTCGCAGAGGCCGAGCCGGCCGACGTCGCGCTCGTCACCCAGTCCGTCGCACCGACAGAAACGGCCGGAACCTCGCCGCTGGCTGGTTCGATCCTGTCCGGCGAGACGTGGAAGCAGGCCGCCGCCGTCGTTCGGAACCGGCGGTGATGCGCCGCTGGGCGATCGCGCTCGGCATTGTCTCCCTCGTCGTCGGCGCCACCGTTCTCTTCAACGTGAGTGGCGCGATGGCCGCACCGATCGACCCGACCCTGCCGACGCCGCCGACCGATCCCGGTGGCGGCGTGCAGGTGGAGATCAACGGGCCGAACGGCACACCGTCGTCGGCAGTCGTCACCCTCATCGGCATCACGGTGCTCTCGGTCGCGCCGGCGCTGCTGCTCATGATGAGCTCATTCACCAAGATCTTCGTCGTGCTCGCGATGACCAGGAACGCGCTCGCCCTGCCGACGATCCCGCCCAACCAGGTGCTCGCCGGCCTCGCCCTGTTCCTCTCGCTGTTCATCATGAGCCCGGTGCTCACGGCCATCAACGAGCTGGCCGTGCAGCCCTTCATCGCCGGCACGATCGACTTCTCGCAGGCGCTCGAGGCGGCATCCGCCCCGCTGCAGGCGTTCATGCTCGCCCACACCCGCGAAGAGGACATCGCGCTGATGACGCGGGCCGCCGGGCTGCCGAACCCCGAGAACGCCGCATCGGTGCCGCTCACGACGCTGATCCCCGCCTTCATGATCTCGGAGCTGCGCGCGGCATTCATCATCGGTTTCGTGATCTTCGTGCCGTTCCTCGTGATCGACCTCGTCGTCTCGGCCGTGCTCATGTCGATGGGCATGATGATGCTCCCGCCGGTGATGATCTCGCTGCCGTTCAAGATCCTGCTGTTCATCCTCGTCGACGGCTGGGGGCTCATCATCACCTCGCTCATCACCAGTTATCGAGGTGGCTGATGGATGCCGCCGCCGTCCTCGACATCGCGATGCAGAGCCTCATCATCTCGGCCAAGCTCGCCGCCCCGCTGCTGATCACCGCCCTCGTGGTCGGTTTCACGATCTCGCTGTTCCAGTCGATCACGCAGATCCAGGAGGTCACGCTCTCCTTCGTCCCCAAGGCGATCGCGGTCTGCGCCGCCCTGTTCATCTCCGGCCAGTGGATGATCTCCGAGCTCATCAGCTTCACGGAGCACCTCTTCGCGATGATCCCGATGCTGATCGGCAACGCCTGATGTTCGGCACGACGCTGAGCCTCGGCTGGCTGGAGGCGGTCGGTCTGGCCACGGTGCGGATGACGGCCTTCCTCATGATCGCGCCCCCCTTCTCGTACCGGGCCATTCCCGCCCGCGTCAAGGCGATGCTCGGCGTCGGACTCGCACTCGCCGTGTCGCCACGCGTCACGCCGGGCTACGAGCCGCTCGACACGGGCGCCTTCTTCACCGCCCTCGCCCTCGAACTGCTCGTCGGGGCCGTGCTCGGGTTCCTCGTCGCGCTCATCTTCTCGGCCGTGCAGTCGGCGGGTAGCCTGATCGACCTGTTCGGCGGCTTCCAGATGGCGCAGGCCTTCGACCCGGGCTCGATGGTCAACGGCGCCCAGTTCACGCGCCTGTTCCAGATGACGGCGCTCGCGCTGATGTTCGCCTCTGGCGCCTACCAACTCGTGATCGGTGGCATCGTCCGCTCCTATGAGTCCATTCCGCTCGGCGGCGGGCTCGACCTCGGAGTCAGCGCGGAACTCATGGTGACGGGGGTCAGCCAGATGCTGCTCGCCGCCGTGCAGATCGCCGGCCCGCTGCTCGTCGTGCTCTTCCTGGCGGATGCCGGGCTCGGGCTCCTGACCCGGGTGGCGCCGGCCCTGAACGCGTTCGCCCTGAGCTTCCCCGTCAAGATCCTGATCACTCTCGTGCTGGCCGGGATGGTCGTGACCGTGCTGCCGGAGGTCATCGCCGCCCTGACCGACGACGCGTTCAGGACGATGCGGGAGGTGAAGTAGATGTCTGACGCTTCAGAGAAATCCGAGCAGGCGACGCCCAAGCGCATGAAAGAGGTGCGCTCAAAGGGCCAGCTCACCCGCTCGCAGGACCTCGTCGCCTGGCTCGGTGTCGGGGCCGCGGCCGTGATGCTCTCCACGACGATCGCGCGCGGCACCGAGGCGGCCGAGGCGCAGATGTTCGGCATCCGCGACATCATCGCGGCGCCGAACCCCGAGCACGCCCTCGACGAGCTGGTGCAGGGGCTCGGCTCGATGCTCGGCACGCTGGGGCCGCTATTCGCCGTCGTCGCCGCCGTCGTGCTGCTCGGCGCTGCCGCCCAGGGCGGCATCCACTTCCGCAAGTTCACCGGCCGCTACGAGCAGCTGGACCTGGTCAAGGGTGCCGGGCGCGTTTTCGGCATGCAGGCGCTCTGGGAGGGTGCCAAGTCGCTCCTCAAGACCCTCGTCGTCGGGCTCGTCTTGTTCCTCGTGATCCAAGGCCTGATGCCGGTGCTCACGAGCGCGGGCGGCCTGCCCGTCAGCGCGCTGCTCGCCGCGGCTGCCGACGGCTCTGCCGTGCTGCTGCAGGCAGCGGTCGCCGCCGGACTGGTTCTGGCCGCCGCCGACGTCTTCGTCGTGATGAAGCGCAACCGCAAGAAGACGAAGATGACGAAGCAGGAGCTCAAGGACGAGAACAAGAGCAGCGAGGGCGACCCGCTGATCAAGTCGCAGCGGCGCTCACGCCAGCTCGCCATGAGCCGCAACCGCATGATCGCCTCCGTCGCCGGCTCGGACGTCGTGCTCGTCAACCCGACGCACATCGCCGTCGCCCTGCGCTACGAGGCGGGCAAGGCCGCGCCGCGCGTCGTCGCCAAAGGCCAGGGCCTCATCGCCACCCGCATCCGCGAGGAGGCGGACGCGACCCGCGTGCCCATCGTCAAGGACATTCCGCTGGCTCGCGCCCTGCACGCCGAGTGCGAGATCGGCCACGAGATCCCGCTCGAGCACTACAACGCCGTCGCCCGCGTCCTCGCCTTCGTCATGGCGCTGAAGAAGCGCGGCGCGGCGCAGGGCACCCACACACTCGTCCAACAGCCTGCAGCACCTCGAAGGGCACTCTCATGAATCGAAACCTCGCCAAGCTCGCCGTTCCGATCGGCGTCGTCGGCATCATCCTGCTGCTGGTCGTTCCGATTCCCGCCTGGCTGCTCGACATCCTGATCATCGTCAACATCCTGCTCGCGCTCGTGATCCTGCTCACGACGATGTTCATCCGCAAGCCGCTGGACTTCTCGGTGTTCCCGTCGCTGCTGCTCGCCGTCACGCTGTTCCGCCTCGGCCTCAACGTGGCCTCGACCCGCCTCGTGCTCGGAGAGGGCTACGCCGGCCAGGTGATCGAGGCATTCGGGCACGTCGCCGTCGGTGGCTCCATCATCATCGGCAGCGTCATCTTCCTGATCCTCGTCATCATCCAGTTCATCGTCGTCACCAAGGGTGCCGAGCGCGTCGCCGAGGTCGGCGCCCGCTTCACCCTCGACGCCATGCCCGGCAAGCAGATGGCGATCGACGCCGATCTGAACGCCGGCCTCATCACCGACATCCAGGCGCGCGAGCGTCGTGCGGAGGTCTCGTCGGAGGCCGACTTCTACGGTGCGATGGACGGCGCGTCGAAGTTCGTCAAGGGCGACGCGATCGCCGGCATTCTCATCATCATCATCAACGTGATCGGTGGCATCACGATCGGCATGG
>JBEVGZ010000146.1:0-5760 GCA_040511515.1 Microterricola sp. | reverse complement strand
CAAGGCGCTCGAGGTCGGCGCGGATGCCGTCATCAACTCGCTCGAGGACGACGTCGCCGCCCGCCTGATCGAACTGCACGGCGAGGCGCCCGCCGCGGTCGGCCAGCGCGGAGCCCGCCCAGCCACCGACGTCTACATCGATGCGGCCGGCGTCGCGGCGGTCCCGACGACCGTGTTCGGACTGGTCAAGCAGGGCGCGCGCCTCGTCATCCCCGCCGTGCACAAGAAGCCGGTCGAGGTCGACTTCGGCGCGCTGCTGACCAGCGAGATCTCCATCATCATGTCGATGGGATACCCGAGCGAGATCTTCGAGGTGACCGACGACATCATCGCCAACTGGCGGAAGTACCAGCTGATCATCAGCGATCGCTTCCCGGTCGATCAGGCACTGGAGGCGCTTGAGCTCGCCGCGACGCCCGGCGCGGCCGACAAGGTGATGGTCACCTTCGACTGATCGCCGCGGCAACCGTTACGGGACGCGGTTGAGCCAGGCCTCCGTGCCGAACTTGCTCTCGACGAGCTCCTCCGCCGCCGCGTACTCGGCATCCGTCAGGTCGCCGGGGGTCGCACCGTAGAGCCCGGCGAAGGTCTCCTTCATGCGCTCGATGATCTCGTCGCGGGCGAGCCCCGTCTGGCTGCGCAGCGGGTCGACGCGCTTGGCGGCGCTGGCGATGCCCTTGTCGCTGAGCTTCTCGCGTCCGATGCGCAGCACCTGCGTCATGACGTCGCCGTCCATGTCGTAGCTCATCGTCACGTGGTGCAGGACGCCGCCGTTGCCGAGGCGCTTCTGGGCGGCCCCGCCGATCTTGCCCTTCGGGCTCGTGATGTCGTTGAGCGGCTGATAACTCGCCTCGATGCCGAGTGACTGCAGCGCCTGCAGCACCCACGCGTCGAGGAAGGCGTAGGAGTCGGCGAAGCTCATGCCGCCGACGAGGGATGCCGGAACGTAGAGCGAGTAGGTGATGATGGCGCCCTTCTCCATCATCATGGCCCCTCCGCCGGAGATGCGCCGGACGACCTCGTAGCCGTGCGCGGCAGCGCCGTCCGGGTCGACCTCGTTCTTCAGCGACTGGAAGCTACCGATCACGACGGCCGACTCGTCCCACTCCCAGATGCGCAGCAGCGGGCCGCGCACACCGTCGCCGACCTCGGTTGCGAGCACCTCGTCCAGCGCCAGGTGCATCGCGGGCGAGACGGCCTTCGCGTGCACGATCTGCCAGTCGTAGTCGCTCCAGCTGGTCGCGGCGGAGAGCGCGCGGCGGATGGCGACGGCCACCCCCTCTGCCGAGAAGCCGAGCAGCACGGCATCCGTCGGCAGCGCCAGCTTCACCGCGGCGGCGTAGCTGGCGGCATCGGCGTTGGCCGACATGCCCTCGATACCGGCGTTGACGGCGTCGAGCGCCTCGTCGGGCTCGAGGAAAAAGTCGCCGGCGAGCCGGAATCCCCTGATCGCACCCTCGACGACCTCGAAGTCGACGACGACAAGCTTGCCGCCAGGAACCTTGTATTCACCATGCACGGCTTCAGCCTACGACCGCTCGCCCGTACCGTCCGCCGGAGTTTCGGTCGACTCGCCGACAGAACCGGCCGCACCGGCGGCGCGGCGCCCGATTCTCCGGCCGAGCGCACGCCGGAGAGTGCGTTGACGGCGGCGTCAGTCGCGCGCCGGCATCCGCTCGTCCAGCCACGCGACGGTGTCGGCCATGACCTCCGCGCGGTTGGTCTCATTGAAGACCTCGTGCCGCGCGCCGGGGTAGACGATCAGGGTCACGTCGGTGAGCCCGGAGCGGGCGCGGTAGGTCTCGACGAGCTTGAGCGCACTCCTCTCCGCCCCGAGCGAGTCGTCGTCGCCGACCTGCACCAGCAGCGGCAGGTCCGGCAGGTTGCGGGCGGGGCGGCCGAGCAGTCGCAGCGCGTCGACGGGGCCGAACAGTTTCATCAGCGGGGTGGTGGTGGTGAGCGGGTCGGCCAGGAAGGCGCTGTGCACGGCGGGGTCGCGGCTCAGCCACTCGACCCCCGTGGTGCCGAGGTGTGTGTGCCTGCGGTTGAGGTCGCCGCCCTCCATGAAGCCGAACATGCGGTACGCGGTGCCGGTGAGGATGACGGCGTCGTAGTCGTCGGCGTGCTTGTTCACGAGGATCTGCGACATCAGGGAGCCCCAGGAGTGCCCGAGCAGGACGAGCGGCAGCCCGGGGTGATCCGCCCGCGCCTCGGCTGCGATGATGCCGGTGAACTGATGCAGCGCGTCGATCGTGGCGCGCAGCCCGCCGGGGCCGAGCTTGCCCATGCGGTCGAGGTCGCCGCCGTGCTGCTCGAAACCGGTGCGGCCGTGGCCGCGGTGGTCGTCGGCGTACACCGAATAGCCGGCCGCGTTCAGCGCTCCGACCAGCTCCAGGTAGCGCAGCGCGTGCTCGCCGACGCCGTGCGCGAGCTGGACAACGGCGCGCGGATTCGGCACCGGCCAGGAGTAGTAGTGGATGTGCACGCCGTACGCATCGGTGTAGGTGCGGCTCGGAATCTCGATGTCGCTGCTCGGCTGGCCCATGCGGCCATTCTGGCAGGCTCGACGCGCAGCGTCGAGAACGGCGGCAGCCCATCCCAAGGCATCCTCTGGACTGTTACCGATGCTTGCCGGGTTTCGACAGGCTCAACCACCGGAGGCCTCCTCCCCAAGCAGGCCCGACCGGGAAGCCGCGACATCCGAATTTACTTAGCAAGGCTAATGAGCTAGGCTAACGAATCGTGGCCAAGACTATTGCAGAGCAGAGCTCAGACGTACGCATGGCCACCCTTCGACTCGCGCGCAGGCTGCGAGCCGAGAAAGCCGACGACGATCTCAGCGACGGACAGTTCTCCGTGCTCGCCGCGCTCTACGTGCACGGGCACCACACACTCGGCGCCCTCGCCGAGCGCGAGCACATCTCGTCCCCATCGATGAACCGCACCGTCAACTGCCTCGAAGACCTGGGCTACCTGGTCCGCGAGGCGGACGCGGCCGACCGCCGCAAGGTCAACATCAGCCTCACAGAGGCCGGCCACACCGTGGTCACAGAAACAGTCAAGAAGCGCGACCGCTGGCTCACCCGCCAAATGCGGGAGCTCAGCAGCGAAGAGCGGGCCACCCTGGCATCCGCCGCCGAAATCCTCAGGAGATTAGCCACCCAGTGAGTGCCATGTTCCGCTCCCTCTCGAATTACAACTACCGCGTCTGGTTCATCGGCGCGCTGGTTTCCAATGTGGGTGCGTGGATGCAGGCGACGACTCAGAACTGGGTCGTGCTCACCCAGCTCACCGACAATGACGCCGTGGCCGTCGGCATCACGATGGCGCTGCAGTTCGGGCCGCAGCTCGTGCTCGTGCCGATCACCGGCCTCATCGCCGACCGCTTCGACCGGCGCACGATCCTCTTCTTCACGCAGTCGTCGCTCATGCTGCTCGGCACAGCACTCGGCCTGCTGTTGCTGCTCGGCCACGCCGAACTCTGGCACCTCTACCTCTTCGCGTTGCTGCTCGGAATCGTCAACGCCATCGACGGCCCCGCCCGCCAGACCTTCGTCTCCGACCTGGTCAGCGAACACAACATGGCCAACGCCGTCGCCCTGAACTCGGCCTCATTCAACGCCGCCCGCCTCATCGGCCCGGCCATCGCCGGCTTCCTGATCGTGCTCATCGGCTCCGGCTGGGTGTTCATCGTCAACGCATTCACCTTCATCGGCGTGCTGATCGCCCTCGCCATGCTCAACTCGAGCAGGCTGCGCCGGATGCCGCGAGCTCCCCGCTCCCGCGGGCAGTTCGTCGAGGGCTTCCGCTACGTGTCGAAGCGGCCAGACCTCATCGTCGTCTTCATCATCGTGTTCCTGGTCGGCGCCTTCGCCATGAACTTCCCGATCGTCGCGTCGACCATGGCCGTCGAGTTCGGCGAGGGGGCCGGCGAGTACGGGCTGCTCTCCTCGATCCTCGCGATCGGCTCACTCTCTGGCGCACTGCTCGCCGCGCGGCGCGAACGGGCCCGTTTCGGAGTGATCATCATCGCCGTCGGCGGCCTCGGTGTCGCCTCCCTCCTCTCGGCGCTGATGCCCACCTTCTGGACCTTCGCGTTCTCGCTCATCTTCATCGGCTTCTCCGCCGTCACCATGCTGACCACGGCGAACGGCTTCGTGCAGACCACGACGGAGCCGGCCGTGCGCGGCCGCGTGATGGCGCTGTACATGGCGATCCTGATGGGCGGAACGCCCGTCGGCGCCCCGATCGTCGGCTGGGTCGCGAACGCGATGGGCCCGCGCTGGGCACTCGGTGTCGCGGCGGTCGCCGGTGTCGTCGGCTTCGCGATCGGTGTCGCCTGGCTCGTCATCGCCCACGAGCTGCGCCTGCAGCCGCACCCGCAGGCCCGCTGGCGCCTGGTGCTGACGCACAGCGGTCGCCCGCTCAGCGCCGTCATCGAGGCGGAGTCGATCGACGGCCGCATCGATGGCGTGCGGATGCCGGTGCCAACGACGACCACGCCGATCGCCGTGGTCAGCGAGAACCGGGTCACCCCGGAGGAGTTCTCGGAGCAGGTGGCGCTCACCTCGCCGATCCCGCTGCCGAAGTACCAGCGCGAGCGCGCCGACGCCGAGGCCGCGGAAGGCGCCGGCCGCCGCTAGCGAGGCGCGCAGCACTGCGAAAGGCGGCAGCCTCCACCAAGGAAATGTCAAGGACCGCCACCGGTGCTTGACGGGCAAGCTGCGGGCTGCGAGTGCGCACACAGTGGCGCGGAGCAACAGCGATACGCTCGAGGCATGAGCGCAGCGGCATCCGTCACCCCCGAGTCCCAGCCACCTCTCGTCGTCAGCCTGCCGGGGAACGCCCTGCGCGCGGCGCTCGGGCCGGTGCCCGACGGCGTCGAGCTGGTCGAGTGGGACATGCAGGGCCCCGCGCCGCTCCCCCACATCGACATCGTCGTGCAGCCGTACATGGGCGCGACGCCGCTGCTCGCGAACCTCGCCGGCACGAGCACGCGGCTCGTGCAGAGCCAGTCGATCGGCTACGACGGGGTGAGCGATGTGCTGCCGGCCGGACACGTCTTCGCCAATGCGGCGTCCGTGCACGAGACGTCGACCGCCGAGCTCACGCTCGCCCTCATCCTGGCCTCGCAGCGCGGGATCCCCGACTTCGTGCGGGCCGCCGGCGAGGGCCGCTGGGCCCCGGCCCGGCACGCCAGCCTCGCCGACCGCACCGTGCTGATCATCGGCTACGGCGGTGTCGGGCAGGCGATCGAGGCCAGGCTCCTCCCGTTCGAGGTGAACGTCGTGCGCGTGGCATCCACCGCCCGTCAGGGCGAGACCGGCCCGATCCACGGCATCGATGAGCTGCCGGAGCTGCTGCCGCACGCCGACATCGTCGTGGTGGGCGTTCCGCTCGGCGCTTCGACGCATCACCTCGTGGATGACGCCTTCCTGGCGGCGATGCCCGACGGCGCGCTGCTGGTGAACATCGCGCGCGGCCCCGTGGCCGACACGGCCGCGCTGCTGGCGCACGCCGGCAGCGGCCGACTGCGCCTGGCCCTCGACGTGACCGATCCGGAACCGCTGCCGGCCGGGCACCCACTGTTCGCGCTGCCGAACGTGCTGATCTCCCCCCACGTCGGCGGAGCGTCGACGGCGATGATGCCGCGTATGGCGCGTCTGTTGGCCGATCAGATCGAGCGGATGCTGCGGGGCGACGCCCCACGCAACGTGGTCGTCCGCAGCTAGCTCAGCCGAGTCAGCCGGCGGTGGAGGC
>JBEVGZ010000145.1:0-7190 GCA_040511515.1 Microterricola sp. | reverse complement strand
GGGGGCGCTGCACGCGTAGCCGGTCCGCGGATGTGCCGACCGCGTGGCCGACCGCGTGGCCGGTCCGCGGATGCGCCGGCCGATCGGCGCCGTGTCGGGCCGATGCCGCGGCGCGTCGCCCGCGGCATCCGCTGACCGGCAGCAGTTCGGCACAGGCCGCGCCCGCGAATCGCGGCCAATGTTCGGCGCATTTCGGACAGCGTGCTCCGCGGCGCTCCGTACTGTCGCACCGCGGCGGTAACGTCGTGGGGTGAGCATTCCAGCCGTCCAGAACCGCAGCTACAGCGCGCTGTCGATCGCGCTGCAATTCGTGGCGATGGGCACCGTCTGGGGTGCCAGCTTCCTCTTCATGAAAGTCGCCCTCGACGGTGTCTCCTTCGGGCAGGTCGCGTGGTCGCGGCTGATCCTCGGTGGCCTCACCCTCGGGTTGATCGTGCTGGCGACCCGGCCGCGCGTCGGAGGCGGCCCCGTGCTGCCGCGGGAGGCGAAGGTCTGGCTGCACTTCACCGTCATCGCGATCACCGGCTGCGTCATCCCGCACCTGCTCTTCGCCTGGGCCGAACAGTACGTCTCCTCAAGCCTTGCCAGCATCTACAACGCGGTCACCCCGATCACGACGGCACTCATGGCCACGCTCGCGTTCCGCGTCGAGAAGCTCGACCGCGGTCAGATCCTCGGTGTCGCGGTGGGCATCCTCGGCGTCATCGTGATCATCGCGCCCTGGCAGTACGCGGAGCTCACCGGCTCGCTGTGGGGTCAGATCGCCTGTCTCGGTGCCGCCACCTGTTACGGCTTCACCTTCGGGTACACCCGCAAGTTCCTGAGCGCGCGGCCCATCGCCGGCGCGACGTTCGCCTTCCTCAACATCGGCATCGGCGGACTGATCATGCTCGCGCTCACGCCCGTGATCGCCTGGCACCCGGTCGAGCTCAACTGGGCGATCGTGCTGAGCCTGCTCACGCTCGGAGCGCTCGGCACCGGTCTCGCCTACATCTGGAACATCAACGTGCTGCGGGCATGGGGGCCGACCAACGCGTCGACCGTCACCTACGTCACGCCGGTCGTCGGCGTACTGCTCGGCGTGCTGATCCTCGGGGAACGCTTCGGCTGGCACGAGCCGCTCGGCGCCGGCCTCGTGCTGCTCGGCATCCTGTTGGCGCAGCGGCGCATCCGCGTCGGCCGACGGATGCCGGCCGAATCCGTGCCCGCCTGAGCTCGCGCCCGCCCACCAGCAGGGCAAGGCACGGGACGTCATCCGGTGCCGGCGCGCCGGATGCGGGCGATAAGGTCGAAGCATGGCTGCAGACGAGCGCGAAGCGCGAGAAGAACTCGACGGAATCCGGCTGAGCATCGACAACATCGATGCGGCGCTCATCCACATGCTCGCCGAGCGCTTCAAGTACACGCAGCGCGTCGGCCGGCTGAAGGCCGACCACGGCCTGCCGCCGACCGACTCCGCCCGTGAGGCGCGCCAGATCGCGCGGCTGCGCGCACTCGCCGAGGAATCCCACCTCGACCCGGCCTTCGCCGAGAAGTGGTTCAACTTCGTCGTCGCCGAGGTGATCCAGCACCACGAGGAGCTCGCCGGAGCCAACGGCGCCGCGGCCGAGCCCGCGGAATCCAGCGACAGCACGTCCTAGTGGGTGGAGCCGGTACGGTGAGCGCCGGCGCGCGCTGGAACCCGTCCGCGATCCCGTCGCAAGCGGGAAAGACGATCGTCGTGACCGGAGCCAACGCCGGCCTCGGCTTCTTCGCGAGCGCGCAACTCGCGCGCGCGGGTGCAGCGGTCGTGCTCGCCTGCCGCAATCCGAGCAGGGCGGATGCCGCTGCGCACGCCATCCGCGCACGCGTGCCCGGCGCCGCGGTCAGCACGCTCACGCTCGACGTCTCATCGCTCGACTCGGTGCGGGCGGCATCCGCAGAACTGCTCCACCTCGAGCGGATCGACGGCCTCGTGCTCAACGCCGGCATCGTGCACCCGCCGCGGCGGAGGGAGCTCAGCGCCGACGGACTCGAGCTCGTGCTGGCCACGAACTACCTCGGCCATTTCGCGCTGACGGCGCAGCTGCTGCCCGCGCTGCTCGGCACGCCGGGGAGCAGGGTCGTCACGCTCGGCTCGATGATCTCGCGCCTGCTGGACTCCTCGCTCGAGGACCTGCAACTCGCCGGCGGCTACCAGCCGTGGCTGGCCTATGCGCAGTCGAAGATCGCGATGCAGGTGTTCGGCTTCGAGCTCGACCGACGACTGCGCGCGGCATCCGCGCCGGCTGGGGGCAGCGGAGACGTCGCGAGCGGCGGGGCCGCCGAGCCGCCCGCGCGCACCGCGGCGCTCGTCGCCCACCCCGGTTACTCGATCGGCGGCCGCACCCCGCGGGTGCCCGGCGTGAACGAGCCGAGCCGGCTCAAGCGCTTCGTCGACAACCTCCAGGCGCCGATCACGCAGGGCAAGGATCGTGGCGCATGGTCGATCGTGCGCGCACTGGCCGACCCGGCCGCGCACGGCGGCCAGTACTGGGGCCCGCGCTACATCGTCAAGGGAGAACCGCGGCTGCACACACCGAGCGCGACCAGCCTCGACCGGGCGATCGCGGAGCGCGTCTGGCGCGAGTCGGAGGCCATGACCGGCACCGCGTTCACGATCTGAGCCGCGGCCGGATGCCGCAGGGCGCGGCATCCGGAACCGCTCGGAACGGCTAGGCCTGCGGCAACGCGACGACGACGTCGATCTCGACGAGGATGTCGTAGAGCTCGCTGCCGACGGTCGTGCGCACCGGGTAGGGCTCGCTGAAGAAGCCGGCGTATGCCTCGTTGTACTCGGCAAAGTCGCGCTTGAGGTGCTGCAGGTGCGCGGTGGTCTTGACGACGTCATCCATCGAGGCGCCGACCTCGTTGAGCACGGCCTGGATGTTGCGCAGCACCTGCGCGGTCTGCTCGCCGACGCCGCCGGGGACGACCTCGCCGGTCGCCGGGTCCTGCGGGCCGAAACCGGCCGTGTAGAGGAAACCGTTTGCGACGACGCCGTGGCTGTATGGACCGGCCGGCTTGGGGGCGTTCGGGATGGTGATGGCCTGCTTGGGCATGGTGTCCTCGATTGTGTTGGGGGCGGTTGGGTGGAGTCAGTGCTGTGGTGAGGCGGATGCCGCTAGCCGAGCGCCCTGGCGATGCGCTCGGTGGTCGCGAGCAGCTCGGGCAGGTGGCGCTCAAGGGCGTCGAGGTCGTTGACGACCTTGATCGAGCTGATCGAAAGCGCGCCGAGAACGGTGCCCGTCGAATTGGCGATGGGCGCGGCGATGCAGTTCATGAAGTCCTCGAACTCGCTGTTGTCGACGCCCCAGCCGCGTTCGCGGATCTCGGCGAGCTCGACGTCGAGGCTCGCACGGCTCGTGTGTGTCGTCGAGGTGATGGCGGTCCACTCGGTTCCGGCGAGGAGTTCGTCGCGCCGATTCTCCGGCAAGGCGGCGAGGATGACCTTGCCGACTCCGGTGGCCTGCGGCAGCACCGGCAGGCCGATCCGCGAGTACATGCGCACGCTGCCACCGCCCTCGACCTTGTCGATGTAGACGACGCTGCGCTCCAGTAGCTGGGCCAGATGCACGGTCGTACCGACCTTCGACTGCAGGGCGCGCAGCTCGTCGTGCGCGATACGGCGGAGGTCCAGGTTGTCGAGCGCCTGTTGGGCGATCGCGATGATGCGCGTGCCGATGTCGTAGTTGCCATCGCTGCGGTGCACGACGAATCCGGCGCGCTCGAGCGTCTGCAACTGGCGGAAGACCGTCGAGCGGTGCACCGCGAAATGCGCGGCCACCTCGACGAGGGTGCGGGGGCGCTCGGCGAGGAGCTCGATGATCTCGGTGGCGCGCTGCACTGTCTGCGACACGGATTCCTCCTCTAGACTCGACGTACGCCAATTCTTGCACAGGCTGTTGCATCATATGCACACGACGGCCAGCACGCGGCGACAACGGAGTGGCCGCGCGGGCCGGGAAATGCGAGGAATGGTGTCCGACAGGATCCAGGGCGACGAGATGCCAGCAGAGGCGACCGACGACACGCCAGCGGAGGCGCTGTGCATCGGCGAGACGATGCTGCTCTTCGTGCCGGCATCCGGTGAAGCACTCGCCGAGGCGGGCCAGGTCTCCGCGCACATCGGCGGCGCCGAATCGAACATGGCCGCCGGGCTGGCTCAGCTCGGCGCCCGCGCCGAGTGGTTCAGCCGGCTCGGGGCCGACCCGCATGCCGAACGCATCCTGCGCACGCTGCGCGAGCGGGGCGTCGAGACGGCCCGGGTCATCACCGACCCCACGCGCCCGACCGGGCTCTACTTCAAGGACCACTCGTCCGGAACGAACCGGGTCTACTACTACCGGGCGGGATCCGCGGCGTCCGCCCTCGGCCCCGGCGACCTTGCGGGGCTCCGGCTGAGCGCGCGCCGGCTGGTGCACGTCTCCGGAATCACCGCGGCCCTCTCGGCCAGCTGCGACGCGCTGCTGCAGAGCGTGATCGTGGAGCGCGCGGCATCCCAGCCCACCGTGAGCTTCGACGTCAACTACCGCCCAGCCCTGTGGGGCGTCGACGTGGCCGGGCCCCGTCTGCGTGAGCTGGCCAGGGCCGCCGACATCGTGATCGTGGGCCGCGACGAGGCCGAGACGCTCTGGGGCACGAGCGATGCGGCGAGCGTGCGGGCGCTGTTCCCGGATGTCGCAGAACTCGTCGTGAAGGACGCCGAGTTCGGCGCGACGCACTTCGGGGCCGCCGGAGCGACCTTCGTCCCCGCGCTGCGCGTCGAGGTCGTCGAGGCCGTCGGTGCCGGCGACGCCTTCGCGGCCGGCTACCTCGCGGCCTGGCTGCGCGGCGAGGACACGGCGACCGCCCTCCGCCTCGGCCACGTCATGGCCGGTTACACGCTCGGGGCCGTCAGTGACATCGCGGTGCTTCCAGCGCGGAGCGTGCTGCGGGATCTCGCCGGCTCCTCCGACGCCGAGTGGGCAGAGCTCTCACTGCCGGTCGCCACGATTTCAGCACCAGCCACCCCCGAATCACACCCCCACCGCGAGAAAGAGGCCACCCATGGCTCATGACATCGATTCCCTGCTCGGCGGCTCGCCCGTCATGGCGATCTTCCGCAACATGGCGCCGCAGCCGGCCGTCGAACTGGCCAACCGCGCCTGGGATCTCGGCATCGAGCTCGTCGAGGTGCCGATCCAGACGCCTGACGCCGTGCCCAGCCTCGAGGCGGTCATCCGCGCCGGTGCGGAGCGCGGCAAACTCGTCGGCTCCGGCACCGTCGTGAGCGTCGAGCAGGTGGAGGTGAGCAAGCGCCTCGGCGCCGCGTTCTCGGTGTCGCCCGGTCTCGACCGGGCCGTCGCCGAGGCCAGCACGCGGCTCGAGTTGCCGCACCTGCCCGGGGTGGCCACCGCCACCGAGATCCAGGCCGCGGTCGGGCTCGGATTCACCTGGGTCAAGGCGTTCCCGGCGGCGGTACTCGGCACAGGGTGGTTCACCGCGATGCGCGGCCCGTTCCCGAACATCCGATTCGTCGCGACCGGGGGAATGGATGCCGGCAACGCGCGCGCCTTCCTGGACGCCGGAGTCTCGACGGTCGCCGTCGGATCGGCCCTCGCCGACCCGGCCCAGGTCGACCTGCTCGCCGAGATCCTGGCCGAGTCGAGGGCCGGGGCATGAGCGCCGCCCCGATCGCTCCGGAGGGCGTCGTCGCGCCAAGCTGGCGCGACAAGGGGATCTGGGCGCCAACCGCCTCGGCGTCGTCTGCCACGGCCGAGGAGCGGGAGGCGCTCGCCGGCTACCTCGCCGAACGCCCATCCCTCTTCGGAGGCAGCTGCGTGTGGCCGGTGATGGTGCTGCGCGAGGATGCGCTTGCGCACAACATCCGGGCACTGGCCGATTTCGCCGCACGGCACGGCCTGCTCTTCGCACCGCACGGCAAGACCACGATGTCGCCGCAGCTCTGGCGGCGTCAGATTGAGGCCGGCGCCTGGGGGATCACCGTCGCCACCTCGGCGCAACTGCTGATCGCTCGTCGCGCCGGGGTGGACAGGGTGCTCCTGGCCAACGAGGTGCTCGACGTCACCGCCCTCGACTGGATCGCCGCCGAGCTGGCCGCAGACCCCGCGTTCGAGTTCGTCTGCTTCGTCGACTCCGCCGCCGGGGTGCGCGCCATCGCCGCAGCCGGTCTGGCGCATGGGCTGCAGAACGGGCCGCGGGGCGGATTCCCCGTGCTTCTCGATGTCGGCTTCCCTGGCGGACGCACCGGCGTGCGCGACCGGGCCGAGGCGCGCGAACTGGCCGCGCTCGTCGCCGCGACGCCCGGCATCCGCCTGCTCGGCGTCTCCTCCTACGAGGGCGGGCTGCCAGAGGTCGAGGCGGTGCAGGGCTACTTCGCCGGCGTGCGTGCGATCGTCGAGGAGCTGGCGGCGACCGGGCTCGTGCCGGCCGACGCCATCGTCACCGCCGGTGGCAGTGCCTACTTCGACCAGGTGGGCAGCGAGCTCACGGCGGAGTGGGCGCGGTCAGTGCTGCCCGATGCTCGCGTGATCCTGCGCAGCGGCGCGTACATCAGCCACGACGACGGCGTCTACGTCGGCAAGACGGCGTTCAATCGCATCCCGAGTGAAGGTGGCCTGAGCGGTGCCCTGCAGGTCTGGGCGCAGGTGCTCTCGACTCCGGAACCCGGACTCGCTCTGGTCGGCATGGGCAAGCGTGACGCGCCCATCGACTCTGGACTGCCGGTGCCGCTGTTGCTGCGCCGGGCGGATGCCGCAGGAGGGCACCTCTCCACACGGACGGCCGCGCTCGACGGCGCGCGCATCACCGCGCTGGACGACCACCACGGCTACCTCGCGTTGCCCGAGGGCGTCACGGTTGCCCCCGGGGACCTCGTGGCCTTCGGCATCTCGCACCCGTGCACGGCGTTCGACCGCTGGAGCAGCATCCCGGTGGTCGACGCAGGCGATACGATCATCGACATCGTGCGCACCTACTTCTAGCAGTGCGTGAACATTCCTCGAAGGGCATGCACATGAACGCAACGCTTCTGCTCGGTGGCTACACGGGAGAAGCCGGTGCCGGCGTCGGCATCGAGGCGGTCGTCCAGACGTCGGATGCCGGGCTCGTGGGCCTCGGCACCGCCGTCGTCGTCGACTCGCCGTCGTATCTGGCACGCCACCCGCGCG
>JBEVGZ010000144.1:0-3492 GCA_040511515.1 Microterricola sp. | reverse complement strand
CGCTGCCCGCGCTTAGCCTCTCCCCATGGCTGACGATGACCGGACACTCCTCGGCGCAACGGGCGCGTTCATCTCCTTCGTTGCGGTGAGCGCCATCGCATCCGTGCTCGTCGCGGCGGCCCTGACGCCGGCGGTCGCCGTCGCCGGGATCGCGGCCAGTAGCTCGATCGACATCTTCGAGAGCCTGCCGGACTATGTGGCGATCGGCGAACTGGCCGAGGGCTCCAACATCTACGCGACGAACGCCGATGGCAGCTTCCACAAGCTCGCGACCTTCTACGAGCAGAATCGCGAGGAGGTGGGCTGGGAGGCGATGTCCCAGTTCGCGAAGGACGCAGCGGTCGCCGTCGAGGACCCGCGCTTCTACGATCACGGCGGCATCGACCTCCAGGGCACGGTGCGCGCGGTTGCGAAGACGCTGCTCGACAACGACGATCCGCAGGGTGGATCGTCGATCACGCAGCAATACGTCAAGAACGTGCGCGTACAGAACGCGGTGATGGCGCCGGGCACGGAGGAGGAACGGGATGCCGCGGTCGCCGCGGCAATCGAAACGACCCCGGAGCGCAAGCTGCAGGAGATGCGCATGGCGATCGGACTCGAGAAGAAGTACTCGAAGGACGAGATCCTGCGCGGCTATCTCAACATCGCCTACTTCGGTGGCACCGTGTACGGCATCGAGGCCGCGAGCAAGTACTACTTCGGCGGCGTGAGCGCGAAGGACCTGACGCTGGAACAGGCGGCGAGCCTCATCGCCATCGTGAACAATCCCGAGAAGTTCCGGCTTGACCGTCCGGACAACGAGAACAACGGCACGGCCAACGCGTTCAGGGCCAACCAGCAGCGCCGCGACTACATCCTCGACAAGATGCTCCAGCACAAGAAGATCACCGCGGAGCAGCACGCGGCGGCGATCGCCGTCCCCGTCACACCGGCCATCACGCCTCCGAGCACAGGCTGCCAGGCAGCAGGGGGATCCGGATTCTTCTGCGACTACGTCTACTGGACCATCCGAAACGACAACGCCTTCGGCGCGACCCCTGAGGAACGAGACGAGAAGCTCCGTCGCGGGGGGCTCGAGATCTACACGTCGCTCGACCTCGAGCTGCAGGTCACCACCGAGGCGGCCGTGAACGAGAACGTACCGAGCGTCGACCCGCGCTTCGACGTCGGTGCGGCGGCCGTCACCGTTCAGCCGGCGACCGGCCGTGTGCTCGCCATGGTGCAGAACAAGACATTCAGCAACGATCCGGAGGTGCTCGCGGCCAACGGTCCCGGCTGGACCTCCGTCAACTACAACACCGACATCGACTACGGCGGGTCGAGCGGATTCCAGCCAGGCTCCACGTACAAGGTGTTCACGCTCGCCGAGTGGTTGAACGCCGGCCACTCGCTGCGGGAGTCCTTCGACGGGCGCAAGCGGGCGTTCACGCGATTCACCGACAGCTGTGTCGGAAACTGGTCTGGCAGCTACGAGCCGCGCAATGACGACGGCCGCATCGCCGGCAACGCGATCAACGCCACCAAGTGGTCCGTGAACTCTGGATTCATGGCGATGGCCACCCAGCTCGACCTCTGCAAGATCAAGCAGACCGCCGAGGCCTTTCTCGTCCACAGAGCCGACGGGGAGGCGCTGGAGATGAACCCCGGTGACGTCCTCGGCAGCCAGGTGGTCGCGCCGATCACGATGGCCACGGCGTTCGCCGGTATCGCCAACGGCGGGCTGACCTGCTCCCCCATCGTCATCGACCGGATCCTGGACCGCTCCGGAGTCGAGGTCACGCCGCCGAAATCCACCTGCCGGCAATCGGTCGAGCCGTCCGTCGCCGCGGCAATGGCGTACGCGATGGAGGAGACGTTCTCCGGCGACGGCACCGCGGTGGCCTCGAACACCTACTCCGGCGTTCCGCACATCGGCAAGACCGGGACTACCGACTCCGCCAAAGACACCTGGATGATCGGGTCGAGCACTGTGGCAGCGACGGCGGTGTGGGTCGGGAACGTCAACTACGACGCCAACCTGCGCGAGCTCCGTTTCGAGAGCGGTCCGGCGGCGACGGCACGCCACCGCATCTGGCCGCGCATCATGGCGAACGCAGATGCGCGCTGGGGTGGGGCGGCATTCGCGGAGCCGGACGACTCGGCCTTCCGCGTCGTGCAGGCCGACATCCCTGATGTTCGAGGCAAGACACTCGACGAGGCGCGCTCGATGATCGAGAACGCCGGGTTCGCCACGGAGGATGCCGGGCCGCAGGATTCCGAGCTGCCGGCCGGTCAGGTGTCGGCGACGAACCCGTCCGGCAGTGCCCCACGGGGTTCCATCGTCGGGGTGCACACGAGCAACGGCGCGCTGGTGTTGCTGCCGAACGTGATCGGCATGAAGGAGAAGGACGCCCGTGCCGCGCTCTCCGCGTTCGCGGTTACATCCTCGGCGCAGGCCGTCGCCGACCCCGCGCAGAGTGGCACGGTGTCCGCGAGCTCCCCGCCCGCCGGCACCCCAATCAGAGCCGGCAGTGCCGTGACCATCACCGTGGGGAAGAACCCCTAGATCAGGCGATGTCCAGCTGGCCGACCGTGCGGGCCAGGTTGATCGCGTCGATGCGGGAACGCGCCCCCAGCGCGACGAAGGAGTCCGAGAGGTGACGCTTCACCGTGCCGACGGAGATGTAGAGGTGTTCAGCGATCTGGGCGTTCGACATCCCGCCCGCCGCGAGGGAGAGTGTCTGCGCCTGACGCGCGGTCAGGAGCGGTGCCAGGGGTCGCCGTCGTCCGCTCGGCTCAATCAACGCGGCCACGGCGCCGAGCAGTGACGCCGGACTCGCGTCGTGGTGCAGCACGGTGCCACGCCGCAGGCCGTTGATCACACGGGCGGACTCGGACATGCGGGGCGCGTCGAAGCCGAGCACCGCAACATCGGGCCCGGCATCGCTGATGATGCGTTCGATCGCGGAGATGCGGTCCGGGATGTCGAGATCGATCAGCAGGAGACCCGGTGCAGACTCCGCGATGAGCGCTCGCGCCTCGCCGAGCCGTGCCGCCTGCGCCACCACCTGGACGCGCGTGTTGTTGGACAGGATCGTGACCATCGCCACGCGCAACAACGCGCGCGGTGATACGAGCACCGCCCGCTCATCCCCGCCGTTTCCCCCCGGAACCGCCACTGCCACTCTCCCCTGAGTACTGGTGACAGGAATCTATCTTCCTTCTCGAGCGAGCGCCAGTCCCGCGAGCTGCTGCGAGGATGGAGGCATGCTGATCGATCTCGCCCTGCCGACAACCCTCGAGACCCGCGCGGGAGACGTCACCATGCGCCGGGCGACCGCGAGTGACCTCGATGCGCTGATGACACTGCTCTCCGATGACCAGATCAGCAGTTCGCGTGGCGACATCGCCGACGAGGGTGACCGCGGCGCGTACCGGACCGCTCTGGAGCAGATCGTCGCGGATGCCGCGAACGAGCTGCTCGTAGTCGTCGACGGCTCGGACGTTCCC
>JBEVGZ010000143.1:0-3137 GCA_040511515.1 Microterricola sp. | reverse complement strand
TTGGAGATGACGAAGTGGTTCGACTCCAACTACCACTACCTCGTGCCCGAGATCGGGCCGGAGACGAGCTTCCACCTGGCCAGCGACCGCCTCGTCCGCGAGTTCGAGGAGGCGAAGGCAGCCGGATTGCTGACCCGTCCGGTGCTCGTCGGCCCCGTCACCTTCTTGCTCCTGGCCAAGCCGAGCGACGAGGCTCCGGCCGACTTCGCACCGCTCAGCCGGCTCGGCGAGCTCCTCCCCGTCTACGCGGAACTCCTCACCCGGCTGCGCGCGGCCGGAGCCGAGTGGGTGCAGTTGGACGAGCCAGGTCTCGTCAACGAGAGCATCCCCGTTCCGCGCGCGGAGCAGCTGGCCGCACTCGCTGAGGCCTACCGAGTGCTCGGTGAGCTGAGCGAGCGACCAGCGATCTTCGTCGCCGCGCCGTACGGCGAACTCGGTGACGCGTTGCCCGTGCTCGCGGCATCCGCCGTCGAGGCCATCGGGCTCGACCTGGTGCGCGGTGCCCTGCCCACCGGCCTCGACGCCGCCACCACCGCCGCTCTCGCGACGAAGACGATCGTCGCCGGCGTCGTCGACGGTCACAACATCTGGCGGGGCGACCTCGCCGCGGCCCTGTCCACTGCGGAATCCGTTTCGGCCCTCTCGCCGACCGTCGCCGTCTCCAGCTCGACCTCCCTGCTGCACGTCCCGCACGATGTGGCGGAGGAGACCGCGCTCGGGCGGCTCGCCGACTGGCTTGCCTTCGCCGACCAAAAGGTCGGCCAGATCGCTGTGCTCGCCACCGGCCTCCGTGACGGACGCGCCGCGATTCAGCCGGAATTGGATGCCGCAGCCGCCGCACTGGCCGCACGACTGGCCGCACCCGGCGTGCGGGAGCCCGCCGTGCGCAACCGCACAGCCGCGCTCAGCGCGAGCGACTTCAGCCGCGGTGACTACGCGGAGCGTGTCGCTGCTCAGGATGCTGCCCTGCAGCTGCCACTGCTGCCGACGACCACGATCGGCTCGTTCCCGCAGACCGGCGAGATCCGTCGCGCTCGCGCCCGACTGAACTCGGGAGCGCTCAGCGCCGCCGAGTACGAGCAGCTGATGAAGGAGGAGATCGGGCGCGTCGTCGAACTGCAGGAGGAGATCGGCCTCGACGTGCTCGTGCACGGGGAGCCGGAGCGCAACGACATGGTGCAGTACTTCGCCGAGAACCTCGATGGCTTCGCGGTCACCGAGCACGGCTGGGTGCAGTCCTACGGCAGCCGGTGCACCCGCCCGTCGCTGCTCTGGGGCGATGTGTCGCGCCCGGCGCCGATCACGGTGGACTGGTCCGTGTACACGCAGAGCCTCACCGCCAAGCCGGTCAAGGGCATGCTCACCGGTCCCGTCACGATCTTGGCGTGGTCCTTCGTCCGTGACGACCAGCCCCTCGCCGAGACCGCCAGCCAGGTGGCCCTCGCCCTCCGGGACGAGATCGCCGATCTGGAGGCCGCCGGTATCGGCATCGTGCAGGTCGACGAGCCCGCGCTCCGCGAACTGCTTCCGTTGAAGCGCGCCGACCACGCCGACTACCTGGATTGGTCGGTCGGCTCCTTCCGCCTCGCCACCGCCGGTGTTCGCCCGGAGACGCAGATCCACACCCACCTCTGCTACTCCGAGTTCGGCGTCGTGATCGATGCGATCAGCCGCCTCGACGCGGATGTGACGAGCATCGAGGCAGCGCGGAGCCGCATGGAGATCGTCGACGACATCGAGCGGAGCGGCTTCGACCACGGCATCGGGCCCGGTGTCTATGACATCCACTCTCCTCGCGTCCCAGCGGTCGCCGAGCTGACGGAGCTGCTCGAGCGCGCCCTCGCCGCCGTTCCCGGCCGCCAGCTGTGGGTGAACCCGGACTGCGGGCTCAAGACCCGCGGCTACGCCGAGACGGTCGAGTCGCTGCAGAACATGCTCGAGGCGACCCGCGCCGTGCGGGCCAACGCCGAGGTCTCGGTCTAGAAGCTCGCCCCACCACAACGAACGAGAGCCCCGATGCACTGCATCGGGGCTCTCGTGTTGTGGCTCGGGCTAGACGCTCCGCAGCACCGCGACGACCTTGCCGAGGATCTCGGCGTAGTCACCGAGGATCGGCTCGAAGTTGCTGTTGCGGGGGAGCAGCCAAGTGTGGCCGTCACGCTGACGGAAGACCTTGACCGTTGCCTCGTTGTCGAGCATCGCGGCGACGATCTCGCCGTTCTCCGCCGTCTTCTGAGCGCGCACGACGACCCAGTCGCCGTCGCAGATCGCGGCGTCGATCATCGACTCACCGACGACCTTGAGGATGAAGAGCTCACCCTTGCCGACGATCTGGCGGGGCAGGGGGAAGATCTCGTCGATCTGCTGCTCTGCGGTGATCGGGATGCCGGCCGCGATCCGACCGACGAGCGGCACCATCGCCGCGTCGCCGACGGTTGCCGAGCCGGAGTAGTCGTCGCCGTCGGTGAACGAGGCGCCGTCGTTCTGCTGCGGAACCTCGATCAGCACCTCGAGGGCACGGGGACGGTTCGGATCGCGGCGCAGGTAGCCGCTGAGCTCGAGCTGCTTGAGCTGGTACGTGACGCTGGAGAGCGAGGCCAGGCCGACCGCGTCGCCGATCTCGCGCATGCTCGGCGGGTAGCCCCGCTGGCTGACCGAGCGCTGGATGACGTCGAGGATCGCCATCTGCTTTGCGCTCAGGCTCTTGCGCCGGCGGGTTCCCGTCTTCGTGGCGCCCTTCGTTTCAGGGGGTGTGTCGCGCTCTCTCGTCACCGTGCTGCCCTTCATTCCTTGGATGTCACTGGCCGGGCGTCGCCGCCGGGTGCCGCTGTCTGATGGTCGCCGTTGAGCCGTCATCTGTGTGGCGGATCCTGCTCAGCGCACCGTGTCGGTGGTGCCTGATTGTCTGTCTCCAGACACTCACGACTTTATCGCTCGGAGGGTGCCGCAACAAACGAATGTTCGAGTGTGTCGCGCATTTCTTTCGATTTTCTCGAAGAAACGCTTGCATATTCGAATCCATCGAATGTATGTTCGGAACACAGCTTCGCATCCGGCCCTCCCGGCCGAGGGTCGGATGCGAATCCCACAGGAGGTCGACATGAGTGCAGTACAGGCAATTCAGCTGAACACGCGGG
>JBEVGZ010000142.1:0-5916 GCA_040511515.1 Microterricola sp. | reverse complement strand
CTCGAGGACTCCGGCGAGATCGACGTCGTCGCATCGACCGGCAATGCCGCGGAGCTGCTCGACGCGGTGCGGAGGTTCGCACCGGATGCGGTGCTCACCGACATCCGGATGCCGCCGAGCCACCAGATGGAGGGGATCGAGGCCGCCCGCGCCATCCGAGCCGCCCATCCAGACATTGGCGTCGTCGTGCTCTCGCAGCACGCGGACGAGAGCTACGCCCTGGCGCTCTTCGCCGAGGGGGCCGCCGGTCTCGGCTATCTGCTGAAGGACCGCATCGGCGATCTGGAAGACCTCGTGCATGCGCTGCGTGAGGTGAGCGCGGGCGGCTCGGTGATCGACCCGCAGATCGTCGACACGCTCGTGCGTCGGCGCAGCCGGACCGGCGCGGCGAGCCCGCTCGCGGCACTGACCCCACGCGAGCTCGACGTGCTGCGCGCGATGGCGGAGGGCAAGACCAATGCCGGGATCGAGCAGGCGCTGTTCCTGTCGTCATCGACCGTCGAGAAGCACGTGAACGCGATCTTCACGAAGCTGCGACTGCCGGAATCCGGCGTGCACCGACGGGTTGCCGCTGTGCTCGCGTTCATGCAGAGTGACAGCGAATGACGACTCGATTGCAGGAGGAACGATGAGTGCAGCGGAGCAGGGCCCGGGGCGTGTGCTACAGCTGAGGCTCGTCGTTGCAGTGCCGGAGGATGAGGACTTTGAGGGCGTTCTCGCGTTCTACCGCGATGTGATCGGCATGCCGGTTGCCGAGGCCTATGACGGTGACGGCGATGCCCGGGTGGTGATTCTCGACGCCGGGCGGGCGACTCTTGAACTCTCGAACGCCGCGCAGGTGCGCATGATCGACGCGATCGAGACGGAGGGCGGCCGCAGCAGGCCGCTCAGGGTCGCACTGGAGGTCGCCGATTCGGAGACCGCGACAGCGGATGCCATTGCACACGGTGCCGCGCTCAGTGCCGCACCGCGGGAGACACCATGGCGCTCGCTCAATTCCCGGGTCGACGGTCCGGCCGGTCTGCAGCTGACCCTGTTCCAGGAGCTCGACCCCTGAGCGGGGCGACGCACACCATCGATAGGGAATCAACTGCGAACGAGCGAACCGCCCGCGCGCAGTCGGGAGAGGGCGTCGACGGTCGCCGCGAGGATCAGCACGCCGCCGGTGATCACGAGGTTGGCACCTGCCGGCAGGTTGAGCAGGCCGAGGCCGTTCGTGATGACCGCGATGACGAGGGCACCGATCGCCGCGTGCATCAGCCGGCCGCGCCCACCGAAGAGGCTCACGCCGCCGACCACGGCAGCGGCGACACCGCTCAGCACGATGTCTCGACCGGATGCGGCATCCACGGAACCGACCTTGCTGATGCTGAACAGGCCGGAAACGACCGCGAGGCCGGAGCACACGATGAACGCGGTCCAGCGGATCATGACGACCTTGATGCCCGCGCGGCGCGCGGCCTCCGCATTGCCGCCGACGGCGTAGATGTAGCGGCCGTACTTCGTGCGGTCGAGCACGAATGTGCCGATCCACAGGATGACGAGCGTGATGGGCACGACGATGGGCACGCCCTCGACCGCCCGGAACCCGGTGCCGCGATTCTGGCTCAGCACCCACACCGCGGCGCCACCGATGACGGCGATCGCGGCGAGCTTGATCCAGAGCAGCGTGATCGTGCGGTTCGGCAGGTCGACGCGCGTGCGCCGGGAACGATCCCACATCGACATCCCGAATGACACGGCCAGCATGATGCCGAGCATGACCCAGCCCGCCCAGACGGGCATGTTGCTGTTCATGATCGCGAGCACCTCCGGCACCTGCACCCGGTAGAGCCCGCCGCTGCCGATGATGATGAGGTTGAGGCCCTGGATGCCGAGGAACAGGCCCAGCGTCACGACGAATGACGGGATGCCGACCCTGGCGACGAAGAATCCAATCAACGCGCCGACCGTCAAGCCGATGATGAAGGCGATCGCGAGGGCCAGGATCCAGTTGACACCCGCGACATTCACGAGTGTGATCCAGACACACATGGACAGGCCGGCGGTGACACCGGCGGAGAGGTCGATCTCACCGAGCAGGATGACGAACACGAGCGCCATACCGAGCATGACGAGCGTCGCCGCCTGGGTCATGAGGTTGGCGAAGTTGCGCTCGGTGAAGAAGAACGGGCTGAGGAACGAGAAGAGAATGCTCAGCACGATGAACCCGCCGATGGCGGGCAGGGCGCCCATGTCGCCGCTGCGCAGGCGCTGCACCCAGGCCTTGGCCTGGTCGACCAGCGTGCCCTCCTGGCCGCTGCCGATCAGCTCTGCCGTGCTCTGCGCGGCGAGAGCAGAGGTGGGCGTCGTGTCTGGAGATGTCCGGCTCATTCGGGGGCTCCTGTATACGTCTTGCTGCCGGTGATGTAGCCGACGACATCGTCGCGGTTGGTGTCCTCGGTCTTGACCGATGCCACCATCTGGCCCAGGTAAAGCACGCTGATGTAGTCGGCGACGGCGAAGACATCGGCGAGGTTGTGGCTGATGATGATGACGCCGACGCCCTGTTCGGCAAGCCGCTCAACCAGGTTCAGCACCTGCTCGGTCTGGGCGACGCCGAGGGCAGCGGTCGGCTCGTCGAGGATGACGAGCTTCGCCTTCTTCAGCACCGAGCGGGCGATCGCGACCGTCTGCCGCTGGCCGCCGGAGAGCGATGAGACCTTCTGCCGCACCGATCTGACCGTGCGCACCGACAGCTGGCGCAGGGTCTCTGCCGCCTCGCGCTCCATGTGTGCCTCGTCGAAGGTGCCGACCGAGGTCTTCTCGCGACCGAGGAACATGTTCTGCACGATGTCGAGGTTGTCGCAGAGAGCGAGGTCCTGGTAGACCACCTCGATGCCGAGGTGGGCAGCGTCACGGGGGCTGTGCAGGTGAACGAGGTCACCCGCGAATCGCACCTCGCCCTCGTCGTAGGGCTGCACGCCGGCGAGCCCCTTGATGAGGGTCGACTTGCCTGCGCCGTTGTCGCCGACCAGGGCGGTCACCTTGCCGGCGTAGGCGGTGAGGTTGACCCCCTTGAGCACGCTGACCGGCCCGAAGCTCTTGACGATCCCGGTCAGTTCGATGAGTGGCGCGTCCATGCTGCATCCCTTCGCCCGCTGCGAGACAGGTGAGGCGGCGCGACGAGCGCGCCGCCTCCCGTCCAGATGTGTCGCTTACAGATGTGTCGCTTACTCGATGCCGTTCGCTTCGCAGGCGGCCAGCACCTCTCCGGTGCAGATCTCGTCAGCACTGGCTTCGCCGTTGTCGATGACCGTCTGCACCTCGGCTGGGCCGACGAGCACGGGGGTCACGGCGATGTAGGGCGTTCCATCGTCGGTCGTCTTCTCGACCTCTGGAGTCTCGCCCTTCAGCAGCTGGATGGCGAGCTTGGTCGCGGCATCCGCTTCGAGGGAGACCTGCTTGTAGACCGTGGCGATCTGCTTCCCGAGCAACACGTTCTGCAGGCCCGCGGTGCTGGCATCCTGACCCGAGACGGGAACGGTCAGGCCGTTCTTGTCGAGGATCGTGATGACGCCGGCTGCGTTGGTGTCGTTGGCGGCCCAGACCGCGTCGACCTTGCCGCCGAGGGCGGTGAGTGCCTGTTCGAAGTTGGTCGCCGACTTGTCGCCGTCCCAGATTCCCGGAGGCTCCGCCGCCGGAACGATGCCAGCTGCAGCCATCACCGAGTCTGCCCCGTCGTGGAACATGGCCGCGTTGCCGTCGGTGGCATCGCCGCCCATGTAGACGACGATCGCGGTCGCCGGGTCCTTGCCAGCGGCCGTGAGACCGTCGACGATCGACTGCCCCTGCAGCTCACCGACCTTGAAGTTGTCGAACGACACGTAGAAGTCTGCGCCCTCGATCGGGCGGTCGTACGCGATGACGGGGATGCCTTCGGCTTGCGCCTTCTCCGTGACGGCTCCCGCCGCGCCCTCCAGGTCGACGAGCAGCATGACGCCGCAGCCCTTGCTCAACTGCTGGTCGGCGATCGTCGCGTACTGGCTGGTGTCACCCTGGGCGTTCTGGATGTCTGCCTCGAAGCCGGCATCGGTCAGCGCCGTGTCGAGGGCCGGACGGTCGAGGTTCTCCCACCGGGGTGAGGATGCCGCATCCGGAAGGATCACGCATGCGCGATCGGCGGCCGGCTCTGCGGTATCGCCGCCATCACCACCTCCGGAGCTGGAACATCCGGCGAGCATCAAAGCGGAGACGCCCGCGACCGCGGCTAGTGAGATCAATGAAGAATGCTTCATCTCTCTGCCCTTCTGTGTGGTGTTGTGTCGATTCCCTCGCGGGGTCACCTTCCACGTCGAACGGTGGCAAAGGGATATGTTTCTCCGAAAACTCGCCCGCCAACAGGCATTCGAGGTATTCTCAGGTTGCAATTCTGTAACGGTCGCGGGTGTGTGGGGCGGGCGTCCGTCAGTGGCATGCGACTCCACGACGCACCCGTCGCGTCATGGCCCGCTAAAAGTGCAGGGGCCCGGGAAGTTTACCGGGCCCCAGCACAATTAGCGTGACGCTGCGCGTGCCCGTGCCGCTAGCAGAATCGAGCGGCGCGGGCCGTGCGCGCGGCGGCGTACTGCTCGCGGATCACGGAGTGGTGCTCGGCTGTCGGTCGTGCCGCGACCGTGACCGGCCAGGTCGGGCGCTCGCCGCCGAGTGCCCAGAGCGCCTGGCGTGCCGCTCCGTCTGCGACGTACTCGCCCGGCGTCGGCACGACAACGGGCGCGTCGAAGATCTGCGCCGCGATCGCCTGCACGGCAGGATTCTGCGCCGCGCCGCCGATCAGGATGACGCGTTCGGCGCTCACGCCCTGCGCGCGCACGGCGTCGAGGCCGTCGGCGAGGCCGCAGAGCATGCCCTCGATGGCCGCGCGCGCCAGATTCGGTCGCGTGCTGTTGGCGAGGGTGAGCCCGTCGAAGCCGGCTGTCGCCTGCGGCAGATTGGGTGTGCGTTCGCCCTCGAACCATGGCACGAGCACCGCGCCGCCGGATCCGGGTTCCGCCTGCATGGCGAGCTCGCCGAGTTCGGCGTGGTCGACGCCGAGCATGCCGGAGACCGCGTCGAGCACGCGCGCCGCGTTCAGCGTGGCGATGAGGGGGAGGAAGCGCCCGCTGGCGTCGGCGAAGCCGGCGACGGTGCCGCTGGGGTCGGATGCCGCGGCATCCGTGACGGCGAAGACGGTTCCGCTGGTGCCGATCGAGACGACGACGTCACCGGCCACGGCGTCAAGGCCGAGCGCGGCGCCGGCGTTGTCACCGGCCCCGGCGCCGAGAACGATGCCGGCCGTGCTGCCCGGATCCGTCGCGCCGAGTTGGCCGGCGATGACCGGGTGCACGGTGCCGGCACGTTCGGCCGGGCCGAGCACGTGCGGCAGCACCGCATCGTGCCCGAGCGCGAGCCGCAGCAGTTCACGGTCGTACTCGCCGGTGGCCGGTGACCAGTACGCGGTTCCGCTGGCATCCGAGCGATCGGTGCAGAGCAGCTCGAAGAGGGGGCCGAGCGGTGAGGACTCGACTGGACCGCAGCCGCGCAATCGCCACACGAGCCAATCATGTGGGAGCGCGACTGCGGCGACTGTGGCCGCATTCGCGGGTTCGGCATCGCGCAACCAGCGCAGCTTGCTCGCCGTGAACGACGCGACGGGCACAACGCCGCTGCGCCGCGCGTACTCCTCCGCGCCCACCTCGGCGACGAGATCTGCGGCGGCCGCGGCCGAGCGCGTGTCATTCCAGAGCAGGGCGGGGCGGATGACACGGCCGGCCGCATCGAGTGCGACCATGCCGTGCTGCTGCCCCGCAACGCTCAGCGCGCTCACGTCGGCGAGGCCGCCGGCATCCGCGATCGCCTCGCCGAGCGCGACCCACCATGCTTCAGGGTCGACCTCGG
>JBEVGZ010000141.1:0-2836 GCA_040511515.1 Microterricola sp. | reverse complement strand
CAGAAACAGCTGTGGCCCCGAACCGTGAGGTGCGGGGCCACTACTGTGTTGTCGACGGAGTCCGACTATTCGGTGATGTCGATCTCGACCATCACGTCGGCTGCGATCTTGTCGCGCACGGAGGCGAGCAGGCCATCCGGCACCGGCGAGTCGACGGTCAGCACGCTGAGCGCCTGGCCGCCTGCCTCGTGGCGGGCGATCTGCATGCCGGCGATGTTGATGCCGGCATCGCCGAACTCCGCGCCGTAGACGGCGACGATTCCGGGGCGGTCGGTGTAGATCATGACGATGTGGTGCTGCGCGATCGGGATCTCGACGCCGTAGCCGTTGATCTCGACGATCTTCTCGATCTGCTTCGTTCCGGTGAGCGTGCCGGAGACCGACACCTGCGAACCGTCGGCGAGTGCGCCGCGCAGCGTGATGACGTTGCGGTACTCGTCGGAGACGGCATCCGTGAGCTGGCGCACGGTGATGCCGCGCTGCTCGGCGAGCAGAGGCGCGTTGACGTAGGACACCGTCTCGCTCACCACGTTCGTGAAGATGCCCTTGAGGGCGGCGAGCTTGAGCACGCTCACGTCATAGGCGGCGAGCTCGCCGTGGACCTCGACGTCGACGCTCGTGAGCGGGCTGGTGTGCGCGACACCGGAGAACACCTGGCCGAGCTTCTCGACGAGAGGGCTGCCGGGGCGCACGTACGGGTCGATGATGCCGCCGGCGACGTTCACGGCATCCGGAACCAGCTCGCCGGCCAGGGCCAGTCGCACCGACTTCGCGACCGAGACGCCGGCCTTCTCCTGCGCCTCGTCGGTGGACGCACCGAGGTGCGGCGTGACGATGACGTTCGGCAGGCTGAGCAGCGGGGAGTCGACGGGCGGCTCGGTGACGAACACGTCGAGTCCGGCTCCGGCGATCACGCCGTTGCTGAGGGCGGTGAAGAGCGCATCCTCATCGATCAGGCCGCCGCGGGCGACGTTGACGACGTAGGCCGTCTTCTTCATCTTCGCGAACTGCTCGGTGCTGATCATGCCGACCGTCTCCGGCGTGCGCGGCATGTGGATCGAGATGAAGTCACTCTGCGCGAGGAGCTCGTCGAGCGACACCGGCGTCACGCCGAGCTGCTGCGCTCGAGCCGAGGTGATGTAGGGGTCGTAGGCGACGACGCTGACGCCGAATGCCTGGAGGCGGGCCGTGATGAGCGCGCCGATGCGGCCGAGGCCGATGATGCCGACGGTCTTCTCGTAGAGCTCGGTTCCGGTGTACGCGGAGCGCTTCCACTGGCCCTGGGCCAGCGCGTTGTGCGCGGCCGGGATGTGGCGGGCGAGGCTCAGGATGTGACCGACGGTCAGCTCGGCGGCCGAGATGATGTTGGATGTCGGCGCGTTGACGACCATGACACCGGCGGTGGTCGCCGACTTGATGTCGACGTTGTCGAGGCCGACACCGGCGCGGGCGATGACCTGCAGCTGGGGGGCTGCGGCAATCGCCTCGGCGTCGACCTGCGTCGCCGAGCGGACCAGGATGGCGTTGGCATCCGCGAGAGCGGCGAGCAGCGCCGGGCGGTCGGTTCCGTCTACTGACCGCACATCGAAGTCGGGCCCGAGGGCATCGACGGTGGCTGGCGACAATTCTTCGGCAATGAGCACGATCGGCTTGGGCACGATGTATCAGTTTCCTTATGTGGGTCGGATGCGAGGGGGAATCGAATGCGAATGAAACAGGGGTCGTGCGCCACGGCCATTGGGGCGCTGATACTCCCCCACTTTAGTGGAGCGTCGGCGCCGCCATGACCGCGTTACGTCCCGAGAAGGCTTGCCGGGCCGAAGACCGTGTAGATGTCGAGATAGAGCACGGCGGAGACCGCAAGTGCGGCCAGATAGAGGGCGATCTGCTGCACGGGGCCGCGCTTCATCCCCAGCCAGAACGCGAGGCCGAACAGGACGATCGGCAGCAGCAGCGCACCGATCAGCACGACCCAGCCGAGCGCGGTCAGGGAGACGCCGAGGTTGTCGGCGAAGCTCAGCATCCCGAGAAGGTTGCCGAGCGCCTCCCACACGTCGTAGGCGAAGAACAGGGCGAACAGCGCGGCGATGACCACCGCCAGCCACAGCGGGGTCCGCGGGCGGATCACGGCCTGCTCGTTCGCTCCGGCGCTCATGCTCCGACCCCCACTCCGACGATGAACGGCACCGGCAGAAGCACGAGCACGCCGAGGAGCAACCAAAACAGGCGCCAGCGCGAGCCGACGGCGGTCAGCCAGAGCGACAGCGCGAACCACAGGGCTGGTGCCAGGGCGGCGAGCCAGAGACCGAGGTCGAACATGAAGCCGCCGACGATGTCGGCCGAGCCGTTCGGAACGCGCCCGGCCGTGATCACCCAGCCGACGGTGTACAGCAGGTAGACGCCGCCGAGCACGCCGAGCACGATGAGCGCTGCGGAGCTGGCCGCCGCGACATCCGAAGCCGATGGCTCGCCCTCGGCACCACCATCGTCGACCTGCACGCCGTCGCTGACGGTGCCGGGTTCGCCGACGACCTTCCACCCCGGAGCCAGCTCGGGCTGGGTGCCGTTCGCCTGCGCACCGGATGCCGTGGGGCCTCCACTCAGCGTCGGATCGTCATCGCCGGCCCAGCTCAGGGCGTCATCATCGGGGTCGCGCGTCATGCCTCCAGCGTAGCCGCCAGCACGGCGGCGGCAGCGTCCGCGGCGATGCCTGCGTCGGTGCGGTCGTAGCTCTGCGCGCCTCCCCCAGGACCGCTCGGGGACGGATCGTCGACGGTGACCTTGGCGGAGAGGTGGACGGCGTCGATCCCGGTCGCGAACAGTGCGCCGATATCGC
>JBEVGZ010000140.1:0-9162 GCA_040511515.1 Microterricola sp. | reverse complement strand
CGCCGGCCAGGTAGCCGAGCTCGGCCGCGGCGACGGCGGTTCCGCGGTCGTTGTGCGGGTGCAGGCTGAGGATCACGTTCTCGCGGTGGGCGAGCCGGCGGCTCATCCACTCGATCGAGTCGGCGTAGACGTTGGGGGTCGCCATCTCGACGGTGGCCGGCAGGTTGATGATCACCTTGCGCTCCGGCGTCGGCTCGAACACCTCGATCACCTGGTTGCAGATGTCGAGCGCGAACTCGAGCTCCGTGCCCGTGTAGCTCTCCGGTGAGTACTCGTAGTAGACATCGGTGCCGGGAACGAGCGACTCCATCTCGCGGCACTTGCGCGCGCCGTGCAGGGCGATGTCGATGATGCCCTGCTTGTCCTTGCGGAAGACGACGGTGCGCTGCAGCACGCTGGTGGAGTTGTACAGGTGAACGATCGCCTGCTTGGCGCCCCGGATCGACTCGTATGTACGCTCGATCAGGTGGTCGCGGGCCTGCGTCAGCACCTGGATGGTGACGTCGTCCGGGATCGCGTTCTCTTCGATCAGGCTGCGCACGAAATCGAAGTCGGTCTGGCTTGCGCTCGGGAAGCCGACCTCGATCTCCTTGTAGCCCATGCCGACCAGCAGGTCGAACATGACGCGCTTGCGCTCTGGGCTCATCGGATCGATCAGCGCCTGGTTGCCATCCCGCAGGTCAACGGCACACCAGCGGGGTGCCTCGGTGATGCGCTTGGTCGGCCAGGTGCGATCGGGCAGTTCGACGGTGATCTGCTCGTGGAACGCACGGTAGCGGTGGACCGGCATTGCGGATGCTTTTTGGTTGTTCTTCATGGTGTCTCAATCTCCTCGCGAGTGGTGGTCAGCCAACGACAAACGCCGCGACGAGGGAGGCCTGAGGTTAGGACTCGTCGCGGCAGCTAAGGAGGAGCAGACCGTGCAACACACTTTCAGGCTAGCACCGTCTCGCGGTCTTGCGAGACGGTGCCAGCCGATTGTTACCTTTCCGGCAGCGTCACAAGTGGCTCAGTCCACCGCCAGCGCCAGCACGGGCGACACGGTCGTGGCCCGCCGGGCCGGGGCGACGGAGGCGATGAGCGTCAGCGCCGCTCCTGCCGCCACGGTGAACACGAGAATCGGCCACGGCAGGCTCGGCGGCATCAGCTGCCCCTCGATCGATCCGAGCAGTGACTGTGCCCCTGCCCAGCCGTAGAAGATGCCGAGCACGAGTCCGAATCCGACCGCGGCGACCGTCATCTGGGCGCTCTCGGCCAGGATCATGCCGCGCACCTGGCGCCCGGTGAAGCCGAGCGCGCGCAGCAGTCCCAGTTCCCTGGTGCGCTGCAGAACGCTGAGCGAGAGGTTGTTGACCATGCCGATCGCGGCGATGACGGCGCTGAAGCCGACGAGCGCGAGGAAGATCGAGGTGGTCAGTGTCACGGACTGGTCGATCATGGCCGCCACCTGCGGGTCGTCGTCGAAGGTGCTCGCGACCATGGTGCGGTAGCTCTCCATCGTGACGGCGAACATCGTGACGAGGGTGACGCCGATCACGAGCCCGATCGTCGCGCGCGAGCTCCGGTCGGGGAAGCGCACGGCGTTCTCGGCCGCCAGCCGCGCGGTCGGGGCACGCCCGAGCATCCGACCGACGAGCCGCAGCACCGGCGGCATCACGATGTGGGCGCCGAGGATGATGCCGGTGAAGGAGATGAGACCGCCGAAGAAGGAGATCAGCAGCCCGAACACGCTGGCGAGGCTCACGAGGATGCCGAGCGCCATCAGCGCGAAGCCGGCGATGACGAGCAGCAGCGCGACGACGTTCCGCGCGGTGCGGTGCCTGCTCTGCTCGAGCGAGGCCTCGACGGCGGCCCCGCTCGCCTCCATCGGCGACACCGTGATGACGCGGCGGGAGCCGACCCAGGCAGCACCCCAGGTGACGAGCGCGACGACGGCGACGGGCAGCACGACGATCGGCTCGATGAGTGAGTACTCGACGGCGGGCAGCCAGGCCTGCTGGATGCCGATGGCGACGGTGGCGAGGGTGAGGAGCATCCCGAGCGCGAGCCCGATCAGAGCCCCGATGGCGCCGACGAGCAGCCCCTCCGTCGCCACCGCCCTGCGCACGGTCGCGGCCCTGGCCCCGATCAGGCGCAGCAGCGCGATCGAGCGCACCCGGCCGGCGATGATCGTGCCGAAGGTGTTCGCGGTCACGATGGCGCCGACGTAAAAGGCGATCACCGTGAAGACGGTCGTGACGAGCGAGAGCGCGAGCCGAACGGATGCGGACTCCCCCACCGCGTCGGATTGGATGGCCGTCGCGATGATGCCCGTCGCCTGCAGCAGCACGACGCCGAACGCCGAACTCAGCGCCGCGACGACGAGTGTCGAGCCATGGTCGCGGGTCGTCCCGCCGAACGTTGCCCCACCGAACGCGGCCATCAGAGCGCCGCTTCCATGCCCAGCATGATGCGGGAGATCTCTTCGGCAGACGAACGCGGCCGGTCGTCGACGACCCGGCCGTCGGCGAGGAACAGGATGCGGTCGGCGTGGCTGGCCGCGATCGGGTCGTGGGTGACCATCGCGATCGACTGCTCGTATTCGCGGGCGGCCGTCGCGAGCAGGGCCAACACCTCGCGCCCCGTGCGAGAGTCGAGGGCGCCGGTCGGCTCGTCGGCGAAGACGAGGTCGGGCCGTGTGCCGAGCGCCCTCGCGATCGCGACGCGCTGCTGCTGGCCGCCGGAGAGCTCGTGCGGCCGGTGGCTGAGCCGGTTGAGCAGGCCGAGCGAGGCGATCAGGTGATCGACCCAGGCCTGTTCCTTCGCGGTCGGATTCCGGCCGTCCAGCTCGAACGGCAACATGATGTTCGCCATGACGTCGAGCGTCGGAACGAGGTTGAACGATTGGAACACGAAGCCGACGCGGCGCCGGCGGAGCACGGTGAGCTGGCTGTCGGCCATGCCGCTGATCTCGGTGTCGCCGAGCCACACCTGCCCGCTGCTCGCACTGTCGAGGCCGGCCATGATGTGCATGAGGGTCGACTTGCCAGAGCCGCTCGGGCCCATGATCGCGGTGAACTCACCGCGGCGGATGCCGATTGAGATGTCGTCGAGGGCTGTGACCGTTCCCTGCCCGGTCCCGTAGCGCTTGCTGAGGTGTGCGACCCGGGCGATGAGGCCGAGGTCGGTCGTGTTGATTGCCATGCTTCAACGCTACGAATCGACCCCGATCCGCGCGTCAGGCCAGCGATGGCTCCGCATACCTCGGAGGGATGATGCTCTGATCAGTCGACGAGACGATGCTCGAAGGCGAAGACGACCAGCTGCACCCGGTCGCGCAGCCCCAGCTTGCCGAGGATGCGCGAGATGTGGGTCTTGACGGTCGCCTCGCTGAGGAACTCCCGCGTGGCGATCTCGGTGTTGCTGAGCCCCTTGGCGGCGAGCACAAAGATCTCCCCCTCGCGCGGCGTCAGCGTTTCGAAGCTTGCCGGTGCCGCCGGCAGCGGCGCGCGCGCCGCGAAATGCTCGAGCAACTCGCGGGTCGCGGATGCCGCGATGACGGCGTTGCCCGCGTGCACGGTACGGATCGACGCGAGCAGGAACTCCGGCTCCGCGTCCTTCAGCACGAAGCCGCTGGCTCCGGCCCTGATCGCCCGCGCCGCGCTCTCGTCGAGGTCGAAGGTCGTGAGCACGAGCACCCGCGGCGGGCCGGACACCGCGGCCGAAGCTGCCACGATCGCCTCCGTCGCCGCGATGCCGTCGAGCACCGGCATCCTGATGTCCATGAGGATCACGTCGACGGCCGTCGATGCGGCCAACGCGACGCCGGCTGCGCCATCGCCGGCCTCGCCGACGAACTCGAGATCCGGCTGCGATTCGATCAGCATCCGGATGCCGGCGCGAAAGAGCGCCTGGTCGTCGACCAGTGCAACGCGAATCCGCGTCATGAGTGTCCCCCTGTTGAGTCTGTGACCGCCGCCTGGCGTGGCGTGGATGGCGCGAGGCCGCTCGGGATCCGTGCCGCGACCTCGAACTGTCCGCTCTCGCTCGCGCCCGCACTGAAGCTGCCGCCCGTCAGCACGGCGCGTTCGCGCATGCCGGGGATCCCGTGCCCGAGTGTTGCCCCCGCCGTGCCCGGCGCCGGGCGCAGGGCGCTCGCGACGGTCAAGCGTACGCCATCGGCGCTCCAGGCGAAGTCGAGCGTCACCGGCCGTCGCGCGTCGCCGTGGCGCAGCACATTCGTCAGCGCCTCCTGCACGATGCGGTAGACCGCGATCTGGTGGCTCGCGCTCATCGGCACGACGGAGCCGGTGGACGAGACCTCGATCTGGAGGCCCGTCGCCCGAAGTTGATCGACCAGCCGTTCGAGGTCGTGGATGCTCGGCTGCGGGCCCTCAGCCTCCGAGTGGCGGAGCTCGGCGAGGAGCAGGCGCACGTCGGCGAGGGCCTCACGCGCTGTCGATGCGATCGTCCCGAGCGCCTGCGTCGCCGTGTCCGGGTTCGCTGCGACGGAGTAACGAGCGCCGTCGGCCTGCGCGATGACAACGGCCAGCGAGTGTGCGACGACGTCGTGCATGTCACGCGCGATCCGGTTGCGCTCCTGCTCGACGACGACGGCGTACTCGGCACGCTCGGCCTCCCGCTGCGCGTCCAGCTGCCTGGCCTTGCTCTCCCGCGACGCCGTGCGCGCGTTGACCAGCAGGCCGAACGTCCACGGCAGCACCAGCACCGCCAGAGAGGCGACGGTGGTGAACAGGAAGGCGCCCGTCCCGACCGCCCCGACGTCAATCCCCCTGCCCATCGGCAACAGGTACATCAGGTAGACGGCGGCGAGCAGCGCGCCGAGGCCGGCCGAGGCCAGGCCCAGCCAGCGCACGACGCGGGAGCCGTAGCATCCGACCGCGTACAGCACCATCAGGATGGCGAGGTTGCCGGCCTGCACGTCACGGAGTGCCGCCATCTGGACGAGCGCGCCGATCCAGACCAGAGCGAGGGCGATCGGCGGCGACAGGCGGCGGAACACGAGAGCCGTGGCGTACACGGCGAGCACGAACACGTCGACGACGGCCGGCAACCAGCCGAACCCCGCGACACCGATCGCCGAGACGAACGGCACAAGCAGCACGAAGAAGACACACGCGCCGACGAGGTCGGCGACGCGTTGGCTGCGTGCGAGTGTGCGGAACACCTAGAAGCCGAGGCGGCCGAGCAGCTTCGGGTCGCGCTGCCACTCCTTGGCGACCTTGACGCGCAGCGAGAGGAACACCTTGCGGCCGAGCAGCTGCTCGATCTGCGCGCGCGCCGTGGCACCGACCTCCTTGAGCCGGCTGCCGCCCTTGCCGATGATGATGCCCTTCTGGCTGTCGCGCTCAACGAAGAGGTTCGCGTAGATCTCGAGCAGGTCCTGGTCTTCGCGCTCGATCATGTCGTCGATCGTGACGGCGATCGAGTGCGGGAGCTCGTCGGTGACACCCTCGAGCGCGGCCTCGCGGATGAACTCGGCAATGCGGTCCTCCGTGCCCTCGTCGGTGATGGCATCGGCGGGGTAGAGCGGCTGGCTGGAGACCGGCAGCAGCTTGAGCAGCTCCTCGCTCAGGATGTCGAGCTGAACGTCGGTGACGGCCGAGATCGGGATGATCGCCGCCCAGTCGCGCAGCTTCGACACGGCGAGCAGCTGCTCGCCGACCTTCTGCTTCGACGTGGTGTCGATCTTCGTGACGATGGCGACCTTCTTGGCACGCGGGAACTCGTCGAGCTGCGTGTTGATGAAGTTGTCGCCTGGCCCGATCGGCTCGTCGGCCGGGAAGCACATCCCGATCACGTCGACGTCGCCGAGTGTGGACTGCACGAGGCTGTTGAGCCGCTCACCGAGCAGTGTGCGCGGGCGGTGGATGCCGGGGGTGTCGACCAGGATCAGCTGGCCGTTCTCGCGGTGCACGATGCCGCGGATGGCGCGGCGCGTCGTCTGCGGCTTGGAGCTCGTGATCGCGACCTTCTCGCCGACGAGGGCATTGGTCAGCGTGGACTTGCCGACATTCGGGCGCCCCACGAACGAGACGAAACCCGCCCGGTAGCCCTCTGGGGTTGTGGCGTCGCTGGGGGTGGTGGCGTCGCTCATGATCGTGCTCCTTCGTCGTGCTGCGGGGGGAATGCTGTTTCTGCATCGATGAGTGATTGGTCACGTTCAACGATGACGGTGCTGATGCGCTTGCGCCTGCCCTCTGTGCGTTCCGCTGTGAGGGTGAGACCGCTGACGGCGGCGCTGGAACCGGTGACGGGCAGGCGGCCGAGGGCCTTGGCGAGCAGGCCGCCGACCGAATCGACGTCGTCGTCATCGAGCTCGAGGCCGAAGAGCTCTCCGAGTTCGTCGACGGGCAGGCGGGCAGAGACGCGGTAGCGCCCCTCCCCGAGTTCCTCGAACTCGACGACCTCACGGTCGTACTCGTCTGAGATGTCGCCGACGAGCTCCTCGATCAGGTCTTCCAGGGTGACGAGGCCGGCGATCCCGCCGTACTCGTCGATCACCATCGCGAGGTGGTTCGACTCGAGCTGCATCTGGCGCAGCAGATCGTCGGCCTTCTTCGACTCGGGAACGAAGAGCGCCGGCCTGGCGATCTCGGCGACCTTGAGCTGCTCGGCATCGAGCGAGCGCTCGAAGCTGAGTTTGGCGACATCCCGCAGGTAGAGGACGCCGAGCACATCGTCGACCTCGCCGGCCATCACGGGCATGCGCGAGAAGCCGGAGCTGAGGAAGAGGCCCATCGCGGTGCCGAGATCGGCCCCGCCGGAGATCGTGACCATATCGGTGCGTGGCACCATCACCTCACGCACGACGGTGTCGTTGAACTCGAAGATCGAGTGGATCAGCTCGCGGTCGTCCTCCTCGAGAACGTCCAGCTCGGTGGCCTGGTCGACCATGCTGAGCAGCTGCTCCTCAGTGGCGAATGTGCCGAGCTTCGGCCGCCCCGGCGTGACCCGGTTGCCCAGGGCGACGAGTGCGTTCGCAATCGGTCCGAGTGCGACCCGGAGGAAGTGCACGAGGAGCGCGCTGAGGCGCAGGATGATGCCGGGGTTCGCACGGCCGACGCTGCGCGGGCTCGCGCCGACGAGCACGAAGGACACGGCCGTCATGATCAGCGCGGAGAGCACGAGGGCGACCCACACCTCGTCGAAGGTGAAGGCGAAGGCGAGCGTCACGAGAACCGCGGCCGTCGTCTCGGCGATGATTCGCATGAAGTTGATGGCGTTGATGTGCGCGCCGGGGTCGCGGGCGATGGCCAGGAGCGACACCCTAGCCCTGGCCCCGACGGCGAGTTCTTCAATGTCGGCGCGCGATTGCGAGGTGATCGCGGCGTCGACGGCGGCCATCAGCCCGCCGAAGGCGACGAGCACGAAGGCCAGAAGAAAGAAGAGGATCTCCACTTAGCGACGGCGCTCCTGCTGCGCGAAGCCGGCGAGGATCTCGCGCTGGAGCCCGAACATCTCCTTCTCTTCGTCTGGCTCTGCGTGGTCGAATCCGAGCAGGTGCAGGATGCCGTGCGTCGTCAGCAACTGCAGCTCGGCCATGGTCGAGTGGCCGGCCGTCTCGGCCTGGGCCTGGGCGACCTGCGGGCAGAGCACGATGTCGCCGAGCAGACCGGCCGGGGTCGGTGCGTCCTCCGTACCAGGGCGCAGCTCGTCCATCGGGAAGCTGAGCACATCGGTGGGGCCCGGCTCGTCCATCCACTGCACGTGCAGCTGCTCCATGGCGCCCTCGTCGACCAGAACGATGGCCAGCTCGGCGTCGGGGTGCACGTGCATCGCGTCGAGCGCAAAGACGGCGAGGCGCTGAATGGCGCTCTCGTCCACCTCGATGGCCGATTCGTTGTTGATCTCAATACTCATAGTTCAGTACCTCTCAGGAGCGGGGGCCGCGGCCCGGCTGGCGATCGCGCGGCACGCCGCCACGCCGTTCCGCGCGGTTCGCGAATTCTCTGGCCTCGTCGCGTTCGAAACGCGCGGCCTGCTTCTTGGCGTCGTATTCGGTGTACGCATCCACGATCCGGCCCACGAGCGAGTGCCTGACGACATCCTCGCTGGTCAGCCGGGCGAAGTAGATGTCGTCGATGCCGTCGAGCACCCGGGTCACCAGGCGCAGACCGGACGAGCCGGTCGGCAGGTCGACCTGGGTGATGTCACCCGTGACGACCATCTTGGAGCCGAAGCCGAGCCGGGTCAGGAACATCTTCATCTGTTCCGGCGTCGTGTTCTGCGCCTCGTCGAGTACGACGAATGCGGAGTTCAGGGTGCGGCCGCGCATGTACGCGAGCGGGGCGACCTCGACGGTTCCGGATGCCAGAAGCTTCGGAACGAGCTCCGGGTCCATCATGTCGGCCAGGGCGTCGTAGAGCGGGCGCAGGTACGGGTCGATCTTGTCCGTCAGCGTTCCGGGCAGGAAGCCGAGGCGCTCCCCGGCTTCGACGGCCGGGCGCGTGAGGATGATCTTGTCGACCTCCTTGCGCTGCAGTGCCTGCACGGCCTTCGCCATCGCGAGGTAGGTCTTGCCGGTTCCGGCTGGTCCGATGCCGAAGACGATGCTGTTCTCGTCGATCGCGTCGACGTAGGCCTTCTGCCCGCGCGTCTTGGGGCGGATGCTGCGCCCGCGCGCCGTCAGGATCGCCTGCCCGAGCACATCGCTCAGGCGTGCGCCCTGATCGGACTCGAGAATGCGGGCGGAGCTCGACACCTCGCCGGGGCTGAGGTCCTGGCCCTCGCGGATCAGGTCCTGCAACTCCTCGACCAGTCGGCTCACGGCCTGGACCTGATCGCGCCGGCCGCTCAGGGTGAGCTCGTTGCCGCGGGCGTGCACCGCGACATCCGGGTACTCCTGCTCGATCCTGCCCAGGAGGCGGTCCTGTGCACCGAAGAGGCGGACCAGTGCGACGCCGTCGATGACGAGCCGCAGCTCGATGTTCTGTTCAGGACTGTTCTGTTCAGGACTATTTTGCTCAGGACGCTTCTGCTCAGGATCCGACAAGCGAGCCCTCCTTGAATGTTCCGGCGAGCACGTGCGCGTGCACGTGGAAGATGGTCTGTCCCGCTTCCGGCCCGGTGTTGAAGATCAGCCGGAACTGGCCCGGCGTGCGGCCCGTCGGGGCCAGCTCCTCCGCCACCTGCTTGGCGACGGCGACGAGCTCGGCGAGC
>JBEVGZ010000139.1:0-9143 GCA_040511515.1 Microterricola sp. | reverse complement strand
ACTGCGCGTCGAGCTCTTCCGCGACCTCATTTTCGAGTGCGGCGAGGTTGTTCAGGAAGCGGATGACGACGTCGCGCTCGTCCGGGCTGAGCTCGGCCGCGACGTCGAACCGCCTGGCATGCCTGCGCCCGATCGTGGCGCGTGCGTCAGCGTGCGTCGCCTCCGTGACCTCGATGACCACCGCCCGGCGGTCGCTCGGGTGCTGGGAGCGTGTGATGTGCTTCGCCTTCTCGAGCCGGTCGAGCATCTTGGTGATCGACGCCGTCGAGATGTGCAGGTGATCGGCGAGCATTCCGGCTGTCACGAGGACCTCCGAATTCTTCGCGGCGATGATGAAGCGCAGAGCCTTCATGTCGGTCTCATTCAGCCGCATGTAGCTGCGCGACTCCAGGCTGATGCGTTCCTCTGATTCCCGCCAGGCCTTGATCGCCCGCAGCACAGCCACAATCTGGTCGAGCTCCTCCGGCTCCAGGTCGCTGTGGTGCACATAGCTGCCTGCCGGATCGATGATGCGCGGGTCGAGCATCGACGCGGAGGGGTCCCACGAGCTCGGCTGCGCTTTCATCATGGCCTTAGTGTACTGGCGGAAGTGTGTCATGCTTAGTTAGAAGCTAACTTGGCTAGGTAATTCGCAGGGAGCGCAGAGTGTCTGGATTTCACGCATCTGGCGACAGGGTCGTCCTGCTCACCGAGGACGGCGTCGCCAGCGGGAGCGCCGACAAAGAGCGTGTGCACGGAGAGCGCACACCACTCCACCTCGCCTTCTCCTGCCACCTGTCCAATCGCGCGGGGGAGCTGCTCGTGACGCGGCGTGCGCTGGGGAAGCGGAGCTGGCCGGGGGTGTGGACGAACTCCTTCTGCGGGCATCCGGCACCGGGCGAGCTCATCACCGACGCTGTGGTCAGGCATGCCGAGCGCGAACTCGGCCTGCACCTCGACCCCGTGGACAACGAGCTCGTGCTCGAGCTGCCGGACTTCCGCTACCGAGCCGTCGACCCCTCCGGCATCGTCGAGAACGAGATCTGCCCGGTGTATCGAGCCGTGACCGACGAGGTGCTCCGCCCGAACCCTGCCGAGGTGCTGGAGACGGCCTGGGTGCGACCGGAAGACCTGGCGCGGTCGGTCGCGCTCACACCCTGGGCGTTCAGCCCTTGGCTGGTGCTCCAGCTGGAGCGCCTCGCCCTGCCCGGGCGTCTCGATGTGGAGGTGGCGACATGACCGCGGTTCTCACTCGCTTTATTTCGCAGCAGGATGCCATAGCGGTCGAATCCAGACTTGCCGGTCACTGGGCGCGCCGCGTCGGGGCTGCAGTGGCCTTCGGTGCCGACTACGAGGGGCTGTGGTCGGCGATCGCGCGTTCTGCGACGGGTGGCAAGCTCCTGCGTCCCGCCCTCGTGCTCGGCGTGCACGAACAACTGGGCGGCGAGTTCGGCGATGCCGCGATTGACATCGCCGTCGCCTTTGAGCTGCTGCACACGGGATTCCTCGTGCACGACGACGTCATCGACGGCGACCTGGTTCGGCGCGGACGCCGAAACATCCTCGGCGAGCGTGTCGACACGGCGCTCGCCGCCGGGGTCGGCAGTGCCGACGCCGAACGGTGGGCGCAGGCGTCCGCGATCCTCGCCGGCGACCTGCTCATCCATGATGCGCAGGGATTCATCGCACGCGCGGCGGTCCCGGAGCCCGTGCGGCACGCGCTGCTCGATCTGCTCGACGACGCCGTGTTCGCGTCGGCGGCCGGCGAACTCGCCGACGTCGCACTGAGCGCAGGCACCGCGACGCCCGGCCTGCACGCGGTTCTGGAGATGACGACGTGGAAGACGGCGCCGTACTCGTTCTCCGCCCCGTTGCGCGCCGGAGCGGTGCTTGCCGGCGCCCCGGCGCAGACCGAGGAGGTGCTCGCCCGCTTCGGCGGTCTCGTCGGTCGCGCATTCCAGCTCCGGGACGACGTTCTCGGCGTCTTCGGCGACGAGGCGGTCACCGGCAAGAGCACGATCGGCGACATCCGGGAGGGCAAGGTGACGGCGATGATCGCGTATGCACGCGAGACCCCGAGCCGGGCGGAGCTGCACGGGCTGCTCGGCGGCGATGCGTCAACCGGAGACGTCGCCCGGCTGCGCACGCTGCTCATCGAGTGTGGGGCCGTCGACTACGTCGAGGGCCTCATCGGCCACGCGGTCGCTGAGAGTCTCGCGGTGCTCGACGTTGCGCCGTTGCCGGAGGCGCTGCGCACCGAACTGGCCCGGCTCAGCCACCAGGCCACGGAGCGTGTCGCATGAGCCGGCCGCTCGAGCACGGCAGGCTACGTGCGGCGTCCAGCGCCGATCTGGCGCTCTACGAGCGCGCGGCGCACCGGGGCGCCGCGGTCGTCATCCGCGAGTACTCGACATCGTTCGGCCTGGCGAGCCGGCTGCTCTCCTCCACGATTCGACCGGATGTCGAGAACATCTACGCGCTCGTGCGCGTGGCCGACGAGATCGTCGACGGGGCGGCCGCGGCCGCCGGCCTCAGCGTCGCACAGCAGACGGAGTGCCTGGACGCGATGGAGGCGGAAACGCTGCGGGCGCTGCGGTGCGGCTACAGCAGCGACCTCATCATCCACGCCTTCGCCCGCACCGCCCGCCGCGCGGCCATCGGCCCCGAACTGCTGACCCCCTTCTTCGCGTCGATGCGTCGCGATCTCGACCCGTCGCCGTTCACCGCCGAACAACTGCGTGAGTACATCTACGGCTCGGCCGAGGTCATCGGCCTGATGTGCCTGCGCATCTTCCTCCTCGACGAGTACATCAACGACAATGAGCGGCGGCGGCTCGAACACGGTGCCAGGAGGCTGGGCGCCGCGTTCCAGAAGATCAACTTCCTCCGCGACATCGCGGCCGACTACGACACGCTGGGGCGGCGTTACTTCCCCGGCGTCGATCCGCTCGCGATCACCGAGGAGCAGAAGGCGGAGATCGTCGCCGACATCCGCTCCGATCTGGACGCGGCCGACGCCGTGATCCCGCGCCTGCCGAGCGGATGCCGCCGGGCCATTCGTGCAGCGGCCGCCCTGTTCGGCGAGCTCACCACGCGCATCGACGACACACCGGCCGCGATGCTCGCCGCACAGCGGGTGCGGGTGCCCACTCCGCGGAAGCTGCGCATTCTCGCGACCGCGCTGGTGGTGCCGGGATGAGCCGCACCCTGAGCACCACCACGTCGACGGGGACGGATCCGGTCAGCGGTGGTCGTGCGCACGACCAGTCAGAGCGGGCGTCGGCGACGGTCATCGGCGGGGGCATCGCCGGGCTCGCGACGGCGGCGCTGCTCGCCAGAGAAGGTTACGCGGTCACCCTGCTCGAGGCCAATGATGTGCTCGGCGGGCGGGCGGGCATCTGGGAGGCGGACGGATACCGTTTCGACACCGGGCCGTCGTGGTACCTGATGCCGGAGGTGTTCGATCACTTCTTCCGCCTGCTTGGCACCTCATCGGCCGAGCAGCTCGATCTGCTGCGCCTCGACCCCGGCTACCGCGTCTTCGCGGAGGGGAGCGAGCGCCCGATCGACATCGTGGCCGATTTCGAGGGCAACGTCGCCCTGTTCGAGTCGATCGAGGACGGAGCCGGCGAGGCGCTGCGGCGCTACGTCGCCTCGGCATCCGATGCCTACGAGCTCGCGCTCGGACGCTTCCTCTACAACACCTTCGACGACCCGCGCAGCCTGATCGGCGCCGATGTGTTGCGCCGCGGCCCGGCCATCGCGCGACTCGGGACGCGCTCGCTCAGTGGCCTCATCGAGAAGCATGTGAACGACCCCCGGCTGCAGCAGGTGCTCGGCTACCCGGCCGTCTTCCTCGGCTCATCGCCGTTCGATGTGCCGAGCCTGTACCACCTGATGAGCCACCTCGATCTGGCCGACGGGGTCTACTACCCCCAAGGCGGCTTCGGCACCGTGATCGAGCGCATCGCCGCGCTCGCCGTCGCCGAGGGTGTCGAGGTGCGGACAGGGGCGCGGGTGACGGAGATCACGACCGCCGCTGTGCCGAGGCGGCGGGGCCGCGCTCGCGGAGCTTCGCACCGGGCGACGGGGGTTCGCTACACCGATGCGTCCGGAGCCGTGCACTCCGTCGAGAGCGACGTCGTCGTCTCGGCAGCAGATCTGCACTTCACGGAGACGCGCCTCGTGCCTGAGGGCCTGCGGAGCTACCCGGAGGAGTGGTGGGACGAGCGCAATCCTGGGCCGGGGGCCGTTCTGGTCATGCTGGGCGTGCGCGGATCGCTGCCAGAACTCAGCCACCACAACCTGTTCTTCACCGAGAACTGGGCCGACAACTTCTCGGCGATCTACGGAACGCCGAGCTTCATCCCGGAACCGGCATCGATCTACGTCTGCCGCCCGAGCGCCACCGACGGCTCTGCCGCACCCGCCGACCACGAGAATCTCTTCGTGCTCGTTCCGGTGCCGGCCGATCCGGGCATCGGTGCGGGCGGCCTCGGCCGGAGCGGGGCCGTGCAGGTCGAGCGGGCAGCGGATGCCGCGATCCAACAGATCTCGTCGTGGGCCGGCATCCCCGACCTCGCGCAGCGGATCGTGCTGCGCCGCACCGTCGGCCCAGCCGACTTCGCCACCGACCTCAACTCCTGGCGGGGCGGTGCACTCGGGCCGGCACACACGCTGCGGCAGAGCGCGTTCTTCCGGGGCAAGAACGCGTCATCGCGCATCGACGGACTGCTCTACGCCGGCGGCAGCACGATCCCGGGCATCGGCCTGCCGATGTGCCTGATCAGCGCCGAACTCGTTGTGAAGAAACTGCGCGGTGAACGCAGCGGAGCACCGTTGGAGGAACCTCTGACGGCACCCATGAGGGCACCCCTGAAGGCACCGCTGTGACGATGCTCTATCTCCTCGCCCTGCTCAGCACGATCGCATGCATGATGTTGCTCGATCGCCGCTTCGCGCTGTTCTTCTGGCGGGATGCGAGGCGGGCCTCTCTCGTGCTCGGCCTCGGCGTTCTCTTCTTCGTGCTCTGGGACATCGCCGGCATCGCGCTCGGGATCTTCCTGCGCGGACAGAATGAGATCTCGACCGGCATCATGCTCGGCCCCGAGTTCCCGCTCGAGGAGCTCCTTTTCCTGGTCTTCCTCTGCTACCTGACGATGGTGGTGTTCAACGGGGTCAGGCTCCTGCTCGACCGCCGGGTGCGGGTCGACGATGCGGCGCGCGTCGGGAAGGGGGCGCGATGACGTACCTCGTGCTCAGCGCCGTTGCCCTCGCGGTCGCGGTCACGGTCGCGGCATTCGCTGTGCTCAGCAGGCGGCCGGCCCGTCTCGGGACTGCGATGGCCGCCGCCGCGGTGACCGCCGCGGTCCTCGTGGTGCTGACGGCGATCTTCGACAGCCTGATGATCGCCGCAGGGCTGATGGAGTACACCGCGGCGCACCTGATCGGCTGGTTCATCGGCCTCGCGCCGATCGAGGACTTCGCCTACCCGATCGCAGCCGTGATCCTGCTGCCAGCGCTCTGGTTGCTCGCCGCGCCGCGGCCGCGCTATCGACGCAGTACGGGAACTGATCATGCGCGTTGATGCGGTGGAGCGGCCAGGCGTGCTGCGCCAGCTGGTGACCGCCTCGCGGCCGCTGAGCTGGATCAACACGGCGTTCCCGTTCGCCGCCGCCTACTACCTCAGCACGGGCGAGATCGATGCGGCGCTCATCGTCGGCACGGTCTTCTTCCTGATCCCATACAACCTCGCCATGTACGGCATCAACGACGTCTTCGACTACGCGTCCGACGTCGCGAATCCCCGCAAGGGCGGGGTCGAGGGAGCGTTGCTGCCCACCGGAATGCACCGCACGACGCTGATCGCCGCCGTTGTGCTCTGCGCGCCGTTCATCGTGGTGCTCTGCGCCCTCGGCTCGCCGGCATCCTGGCTCGTGCTGGCGGTGAGCCTGTTCGCGGTGGCCGCGTACTCCGTTCCCGGGCTGCGCTTCAAAGAGATCCCCGTGCTCGATTCGCTCACCTCGAGCACCCACTTCGTCTCGCCGGCAGTGTACGGCCTCGTGCTGGCCGGAGCCACGATCAGCCCGGAGATCCTCGCCATCCTCTGTGCATTCTTCCTCTGGGGCGTCGCAAGCCATGCCTTCGGCGCCGTGCAGGACGTCGTGCCTGACCGGGAGGGCGGGATCGGCTCCGTCGCGACGGCATTCGGGGCCGCCGCGACGGTTCGCCTCGCGATGGCCTGCTGGGCCGCTGCCGGCCTCGTGCTCTGCTTCATCGGCTGGCCGGGTGCGCTCTCGGCACTCCTCGTCATCCCGTACCTTGTTCTCGCCTGGCCCTATCGTTCGATCAGCGACGCCGACTCCGGCTCGGCCAACGGCGGCTGGCGCCATTTCCTCTGGGTCAACTACGTCGTCGGCTTCCTCGCCACGATCCTCCTGATCCTGACCGCGCTGGGCGCCTGAAGCCGACGGGCCCGGATACACGTAGGCTGATTGGGTGACTGTTACTCCCCGTATTCGTCCACGCCGTCTGCGCACCACCCCCGCGATCAGGCGCATCGCCTCCGAGACCCGGCTTCACCCCGGCCAGCTCGTGCTCCCGATCTTCGTGCGCGAGAGCGGCGGCCCCGTTCCCATCTCCTCGATGCCCGGTGTCGTGCAGCACACGCTGGAGAGCGTGAAGGGTGCTGTGGCGGAGGCCGCGGCCGCCGGCGTCGGCGGCGTCATGCTGTTCGGCGTGCCGGAGCACCGCGACGCGACGGGCACGGGAGCGACCGATCCGCAGGGCATCCTCAACCTCGCGACACGCGTCGTCGCCGATGAGGTCGGCGACGCCCTCGTCGTGCAGACGGACCTCTGCCTGGACGAATTCACCGACCACGGGCACTGCGGCGTCCTCGACGTGCGCGGTCGCATCGACAACGACGCGACGCTCGAGCGCTACCGCGAGATGGCGCTCGTGCAGGCGGCATCCGGCTCGGAACTGCTCGGCCTCTCCGGCATGATGGACGGCCAGGTCGCCGCCGTGCGCGAGGCCCTCGACGGAGCAGGCTTCGTCGACACCGCCGTTCTGGCCTACTCGGCCAAGTACGCCTCGGCGTTCTACGGTCCGTTCCGCGACGCCGTGGAATCGACCCTCGACGGCGATCGCCGCAGCTACCAGCTCGACCCCGGTAACCGCCGTGAGGGGTTACGCGAAGCGATGCTCGACATCGAGGAGGGCGCGGACATCGTCATGGTGAAGCCGGCAGGCAGCTACCTCGACGTGCTCGCCGACGTCGCCGCCGCCAGTGATATTCCCGTTTGGGCATATCAGGTGTCCGGCGAGTACGCCATGATCGAGGCGGCCGCGATGCACGGGTGGATCGACCGCAAGCGCGCCGTGCACGAGTCGGTGCTCGGCATCCACCGTGCCGGCGCAGATGTTGTGCTCACCTACTGGGCAACCGAACTGGCCGGATGGCTGAACACTGGAGATGTCGCATGAGCAGCAATGAGAGTCTTTTCGAGCGAGCGCAGGCCGCGATCCCCGGTGGTGTGAACTCCCCGGTCCGGGCATTCCGCTCCGTCGGCGGCACGCCGCTCTTCCTCGTGGAAGCGTCCGGCGCCTACGTCACCGACTCGGCCGGTCGCGAGTACGTCGACCTCGTCGCGAGCTGGGGCCCCGCGATCCTCGGTCACGCGCACCCCCAGGTCGTCAAGGTCGTCCAGGATGCTGCGGCCCGCGGCCTCTCCTTCGGTGCGAGTACCCCGGCTGAGACCGAGCTGGCCGAACTCATCGAACAGCGCGTCGCCCCCGTTCAGAAGGTGCGCCTCGTCTCGACCGGAACCGAGGCCACGATGACGGCGATCCGGTTGGCGCGCGGCTACACCGGGCGTGAGCTCCTGGTGAAGTTCGCCGGGCACTACCACGGTCACTCCGACGGGCTGCTGGCCGCCGCCGGTTCCGGGCTGGCCACCCTCGCCCTGCCGGGGTCGGCCGGCGTCACGGCGGCGACGGCCGCTCAGACCCTGGTGCTTCCGTACAACGACCTCGAGGCCGTCCGTGCGGCTTTCGCGACGCACGGGTCCAACATTGCGGCCGTGATCACCGAGGCGGCCGCCGCGAACATGGGTGTCGTCGCGCCAGACCCCGGCTTCAACGCCGCACTCGCCGAGATCGTGCACGCGAACGGCTCACTCCTCATCATGGACGAGGTGCTCACCGGCTTCCGTGTCGGCAGCGCGGGGTACTGGGGTCTCGAGAACTCATTCACCGAGAGCTACGCGCCCGACCTCTTCACCTTCGGCAAGGTCATCGGCGGTGGGCTTCCCGTCGCCGCCCTCGGTGGCAGGGCCGAGGTCATGGACTACCTCGCCCCGCTCGGCCCGGTCTACCAGGCCGGCACCCTCTCGGGGAACCCGGTGGCCGTTGCCGCGGGCCTTGAGACGCTGCGCCTGGCCGACGACGCCGTGTATGCGCAGCTGAATGCGAGCGCACTGCTCATCTCCGAGGCGGTCTCGGCCGCCCTGGCCGCCGAGGGCGTCGCGCACCACGTGCAGCGGGCAGGCAACCTGTTCAGCTTCGTCTTCGGCGAGCACCTCTCCGGTGGTGCACGCAACTACGACGAGGTGCTGACGCAGGAGTCCTACCGTTACCCGGCGTTCTTCCAGTCGATGCTGGGCAACGGCGTCTCGCTGCCTCCCTCTGTGTTCGAGGCCTGGTTCGTCACCGCGGCGCACGACGAGCGCGCGATCACGCGCATCCTCGACGCGCTGCCGGATGCCGCCCGCGCGGCCGCCGCCGCGCAGCCCGTCCTCGTCGACTGACGCGCGCGACGCGCAGCGTCGCGAAAGGCGGCAGCCCCCACCAAGGCAAACTCAGGAACCGCCACCGATGCTTGACCTCAATCGGCGAGGGTCAGTCACAACGCGCAGCGTCGCGAAAGGCGGCAGCCACCACCAAGGCAACCTCGGGAACCGACACCGATGCAGGGAGTTTCTTCGTCTGAGACCCACCCAACAGAGCATCGTCACCGCATTGTGAGGTTTCTGATAGGGCGATTGTCAGCGGCTCTTGGCAGACTGGGGGTATGGCCTCCCTGCGCGTACACCCCGACCGGCTTGAGATCCAACTCACCGCAGCCGAAAAGGCGCTGGCGTTGCGCCGTGAAGGGATCTCTG
>JBEVGZ010000138.1:0-7100 GCA_040511515.1 Microterricola sp. | reverse complement strand
GGTTCACGCCGCAATCGAGCTCGACGGCGGCCCGACGGCGGCAGAGGTCGCGCAGAACGAAGGCGAGCCCGATGCGCTCGGCCAGGCGAGCCGGTGCGCTCGGCTGCTCGCGCAGGCTCCGTTCGACGCCGCCACGGTCAAGCAGCACCCCGCTGATCGCCGCGACGGGTATGACGCACTGGGGTCGGCGCCCGCCTGCTGCGACGAGTTCGCCGGCGAACCAGTCCTTGCCGAAGGTGAGCGCGCGCACGCTCACGAGCGCTCCGCTGCGCAACTCGATCCGCAGGACACCTGCCGAGTCGCCCGCCGCGAATCCTGGAGCGCCTTCGGGGCCGGCCGCGAGTGCAGTCAACCGCGCACGGAGCGAGAGCCGCCCGAGCCGCAGCCGCTCCTCCTCGGCCGTGAGTTGGGCCTCCTCTGCGCCGAGCTCATGCTCGAGCTGACTCTCGAGGTCGTCGAACAGGCTCTCCCAGCGCATGTGCACACGTTAGTGCCTCCGCGCCGAGCACAGAAAAGTTATCCACAGTGCGATCTGACTCTAGACAGACAGCGCCGCCGAGTGCTTTCATGTGCGACAGGCAGTACCCCCAGAACGGGGCACAAATTTCATCCAGGTGTGGCGACGTGCCCTCGCGCCCCCGAAGCGGAGATGTCATGTCAGAACCCGATCAGGCAGGCACGGCGGAAGCCTCCGTGCGCGCGAGTGCGCTGGCCGCCGTCGACCCGGTCGACGATGCGTTCACGCGGCAACGGAGCGGGCGCGGGGAGCTGCCGGATCCAGAGCCGCTGCTGGTCAACCTCACCCGCTGCGTGTTGGAGATCCTCGGCGGCATCCGCGACCTCGAGCAGATCGGGCGCTGGGTCACCGATGAGGTCTACATGGCCCTGAAGACACGTGCCGGCATCGCGGCACGGGCACGGGCCGTCAAACGGATCCCGGCCGACCGGCCGGTCGTCACGATCGCGCGGGTGCTCATGACCGAGCCGTGTGACGGCATCGTCGAGGCCGTCGTGATCGTGCACGGCAGGGCGAGGAGCCGTGCGGTCGCCATCCGTCTGGAGGGGCTCGACCACCGCTGGCGCGCCAGCGCGCTCAGCATCCTGTGAGCACCGGGTCGGCTCAGAGCGCCGGGGCCTTCGCGACGGCCAACACCTTCGGTCGGAGTGCGACGAAGTAGAGGACGAGGCTGATCAGCAGCAGGATGTGACCCATTCCGGCGATGCCGGCGATCGCCGCGGTGCTCTCCTCCCCCAGCACGGTGAGCGAGCCGTGGGCGACCATTGCCCCGGTCGTGATCAGCAGCCCGGCACAGTAGAGCCAGAAGAACCAGGTGAAGAGCGGGCTCTCCGCGACCGTGAAGAGCTTCTCGAGCGCCAGGAGGATGAGGAACACGGTCATTCCGAGTGCGAGCAGGTGCGTGTGCACGAGCGCGAGCTGGGTGTCTCCGACGAAGTCGTTCGCCTTGGTGAACTCGCGGTAGAACAGCCCGGAGAGCACCCCGAGCAGCATCGACGCGAACGCGGCGTAGAACAACCTCTTCATAATCACAACTTTCTCCTGGGCTCGATCGACACCAAGAATTCCATCCTGCCCCAGCCTTCCCTCGCCGCGCATCAACCCAAAGATTGGTGCTGCGGCGGCGTCACGAGGCGCCGATGGAACGAGGATGCCCCAGCGCTCGGTGAGCGCTGGGGCATCCTTGTGGACTGCGCTGCGTTACTTCTTGCCCTGCGCGCGGCGCTCCGCGCGGTTCACGGGGGCGGCACCGCCCGTGTTCTGTCCGAATGCTCCGCGCCCGGCCTGAGTGTCGGCGGCATCGGCCGCGTCATCCGGCTCGACCTGGCTGGCGGCCACCTGGCGACGCGCACGGTCGGTCGCTGCCTGCTGGATCTGGCCGCGCTGGTTGCGCACCTCGACGTCGCCGGAATCGCTCGGGGCGATGTAGCTCAGTTTGTCGGTCGGCGCCTCGGAGCGGGCGAGGCCCTTCGCGGCGACGCGCGGTGCGCCGATCTCGCCTGGAGCCTGCGTCACCTCGACCTCGAGGTTGAACAGGAAGCCGACGGTCTCCTCGCGGATCTGCCCCATCATCTGCTGGAACATCGTGTAGCCCTCACGCTGGTACTCGACCAGCGGGTCGCGCTGCGCCATGGCGCGCAGGCCGATGCCGTCCTTGAGGTAGTCCATCTCGTAGAGGTGCTCACGCCAGCGGCGGTCGATCACCGAGAGCACGACGCGACGCTCCAGTTCGCGCATCGCGGGAGAACCGAGGGACTCCTCACGCTTCTGGTAGGCGAGCTTCGCGTCGGAGAGGATCTCGCGGCGCATGAAGTCGGGGTTGATCTTGCCCTTGTTGCCGGCCTCGGCAACGACCTCGTCGATGGTGATGCCGACGGGGTAGAGCGTCTTCAGCTCCGTCCACAGTGCGTCGAAGTCCCAGTCGTCGCCTGCGCCCTCGCTGGTGTGCTGCGCGAGCACATCGTCGATCACGCTCTCCAGGAACGCCTGGGTGCGCTCGTGCAGGTCGTCGCCCTCGAGGATGTGGCGGCGGTCGCTGTAGATCGCCTCGCGCTGACGGTTCAGCACGTCATCGTACTTGAGCACGTTCTTGCGGATCTCGGCGTTGCGGGCCTCGACCTGCGACTGGGCGCTGCGGATGGCGCGGCTGACGACCTTGGACTCGATCGCCATGTCGTCCGGAACACCGCTGCGGCCCATCAGTGCCTCTGCCGCACCGGCGTTGAACAGGCGCATCAGGTCATCGGTCAGCGAGAGGTAGAAGCGGCTCTCGCCCGGGTCGCCCTGACGGCCGGAACGACCGCGCAGCTGGTTGTCGATGCGGCGCGATTCGTGCCGTTCGGTGCCGAGGACGTAGAGCCCGCCGGCATCGATGACCTTGGTGGCCTCCTCGTTGACCGTGGCCTTGACCTTCTCGAAGACGTCGTCCCACGCGGTCTCGTACTCGTCCGGGGTGTCGACCGGGCTGAGGCCCCTGGCGTTCAGCTCGGCGACGGCGAGGAACTCGGCGTTGCCGCCGAGCATCACGTCGGTACCACGGCCGGCCATGTTGGTTGCGACGGTGACCGAGCCGAGACGGCCGGCCTGCGCGACGATGGCGGCCTCACGGGCGTGGTTCTTCGCGTTCAGAACCTCGTGTCGGATGCCCTTCTTCGCCAGGAGGCGGGAGAGGTACTCGCTCTTCTCGACCGAGGTGGTTCCGACGAGGACGGGCTGGCCGTTCTTGTTGCGCTCGACGATGTCCTCGACGACCTGGCCGAACTTGGCCTCCTCGTTCTTGTAGACGAGGTCGGGCTGGTCGATGCGCTTCATCGGCTTGTTGGTCGGGATCGTCACGACGCCGAGCTTGTAGGTCGACATGAACTCGGCCGCCTCGGTCTCGGCGGTTCCGGTCATGCCGGAGAGCTTCGAGTACAGACGGAAGTAGTTCTGCAGGGTGACGGTGGCCAGAGTCTGGTTCTCGGCCTTAACCGCGACACCCTCCTTGGCCTCGATCGCCTGGTGGATGCCCTCGTTGTAGCGGCGTCCCATCAGGATGCGGCCGGTGTGCTCGTCGACGATGAGCACCTCGCCGTTCATGACGACGTAGTCCTTGTCGCGCTTGAACAGGGCGTTGGCCTTGATGGCGTTGTTCAGGAAGGAGATCAGCGGGGTGTTCGCCGACTCGTAGAGGTTGTCGATGCCGAGGTAGTCCTCGACCTTTTCGATTCCAGGCTCGAGCACACCCACGGTGCGCTTCTTCTCGTCCACCTCGAAGTCGGTTCCCGCAGTGAGGCGCTTGGCCAGCTGCGCGAACTCGGTGAACCAGCGGTTGGCCTCGCCGGACGCCGGGCCGGAGATGATCAGCGGCGTGCGAGCCTCGTCGATGAGGATCGAGTCGACCTCGTCGACGATGGCGAAGTAGTGACCGCGCTGCACCATATCGCTCGTCTGCCATGCCATGTTGTCGCGCAGGTAGTCGAAGCCGAACTCGTTGTTCGTGCCGTAGGTGATGTCGGCGGCGTACTGCTCGCGGCGCACCTCCGGGGTCTGACCGGAGACGATGCAGCCCGTCGTCATGCCGAGCGCGCGGAACACGCGTCCCATCAGCTCCGACTGGTAGCTGGCGAGGAAGTCGTTGACCGTGATGATGTGCACGCCGCGGCTGGTGATCGCGTTGAGGTATGCGGCCGTCGTGGCCACGAGCGTCTTGCCCTCGCCGGTCTTCATCTCGGAGATGTTTCCGAGGTGGAGCGCCGCTCCACCCATCAGCTGGACGTCGAAGTGGCGAAGACCCAGGGTGCGGCGGCTGGCCTCGCGGACCGCGGCGAAAGCCTCCGGCAGCAGGTCGTCGAGCGATTCGCCGTTCGAGTAGCGTTCGCGCAGCTCGACGGTCTCGTGCTTGAGCTCCTCGTCGCTGAGGTGCGTGAAGTCATCTTCAAGCGCGTTGATCGCCTTGGCGTAGTTTTCGAGGCGCTTGAGCGTGCGCCCCTCGCCAACGCGCAGGACTTTTTCGAGAATTGAGGCCACGGATTGTCTCCAGTTGTCTGAGGGCTCGGGGTCGTGCCGCCGTGGCGTGTGCAACGGGGCGCGTCAGCGCGCGGCCGACTCCACTCGGCCACGATAGCAAGCGTATCGGGATGCGCACTGTGAATACCGACACCGGGTTCGCTCTCAGCGGAGCGTGTGCGTCGCCGCCGGCCCCGAGACGGCACCGGGCCCCACATCAGTGACTGATGCGGGGCCCGGGCAGTCCGGCTGACGGTTAGGCCGAGATCGCCTCGCGCTCCGCGTCGCCGAGGCCGATCACGCCGTAGTCCCAGCCCTTGCGGCGGTAAACGACGCTCGGACGATCGGTCTCGATGTCATGGAAGAGGTAGAAGTCGTGGCCGACCAGTTCCATGTTGTAGAGGGCATCGTCGATGGTCATCGGGATCGATGCGAAGAGCTTGCGGCGGATCACGACGGGTGTGTACACGTCTTCGGCCTCTTCGCGGTTCTCTTCGTTCACGACGGGGATCGACCCCGTGCGGACCTGTTCGAGGACCTCAGCGTCGGCCGGTGTCATGTGCACGGCCTCGAACCCACCGGTGCTCGCCTCGCGCAGGGACGTCGGGCGATGGTTCCCGCGGTGCACCTTCCGCCGGTCCTTGGCTCTGCGCACCCGTTCGAGCAGGCGGCCGAGTGCGACGTCGAACGCGGCGTATTTGTCTGAGCCCTCGGCTTCAGCGCGCACAAGAGGCCCCTTGCCGATCAACGTGAGCTCAACGCGGTCGCTCCGCACCGTTCCGGTGACCTGGCTGTGGCGGCTGACCTTGATCTCCAGCGCCTGTGCCTTGTCGGCAAGAGACGCTACTTTCTCTGCCTTGTCCGTGGCGTATTCACGAAAGCGATCAGTGATTCCCAGGTTGCGTCCGACGATGTTTGTTTCCATGACGACCTCCCAGATAGGCGTGCCGCCCGGCATCTACAGGGCGGACCTTTCTCGCCTTTGAGCCAACCGTAGCCGTTGTCCGATGGAAAGTCACCGGCTATTCATCCGAACTTCCTGTGACCACGCTTGGGCGTCTGCGCGCAGTCTGGTATCCGCCACAACGGCGCATCCGCAGACCTCCGCGCCGGCGCTCCTGAGCGCCCGCGCGGCCTCCGCGATCGTCGACCCGGTTGTCAGGATGTCGTCGACGATGAGCACGCGCAGCCCGGCGACGGGACCGGCGCCGGGACGCACGCGCAGGGCACCGGCCAGATTGCGTGCCCGCGCCTCGCGGTCGAGCCCGGCCTGATCGAGATGCGCCGAGCTGTGGCAGAGCAGTGCCGTGCCGCACAGCCCTGCCGCCGCGAGGAGGGTGTTGACCGGGTGGAAGCCCCGCTCCCTCAGCGCCGCGGGGTCGGAGGGGATCGTGACGATGCGGATGTCGGCGGCACCGGCATCAACCGGCGCCGCGGCGAGCGCCGCCGTGAGAGCGGCGGTGACCGCGCGCCGGAGCGGAACGCTCAGCGCCCCCGCCGCCTCCGTTCGTCCGGCATCCTTGAACGCCAGCATGGCCCGTCTGGCCGCGCCCGCGTAGTCGAGCCCGCACCAGACCGTCTCGCCGAGGCGCACGGTGCTGTGCGGGGTCTCCGCTGCGAACCCGGCGGCGCAGTCGCCGCAGACTCCCCGGTCATGCCGCCCGCAGCCGACGCAGTCGCTCGGCGCCCACACGGCGAGCGCGTCGGAGAGCGCGTCGGAGAGCGCGCCGGCAAGCGCCGCCCGAACCACCGACCGTGACGACTCCATGCGTCGAGCCTGCTCCCCGAGCGGCCACAGGCGGCATCCGGGCTCGTCGGCTGTGCAGAACAGTCCCCAACACGCGCCCTGTGCAGGACACGGCGGCTCTGGACGGCGCCGCGCCACTCGGAACGGCGCCGGTCAGAGCCCGATCGAGATGCCGAGCACGCCGACGCCGTCGATGCGCGGCTGCCAGGAGAGGCCCCTGCGCTGCAACAGCTCGCCCGCCCCGCTCAGCAGGCGCAGCTCACGGCTCGTGTTGCCGCCGCTCAAGGTGAGCGCGTCCGGCGCCCCCTCGATCTCGCTGCTCGGCCCGCCGATCTGTTGGGTGGTGATGAGCGTCTCCTCCGCCGGCCCCTCTGTCAGCGTCGCGACGGTCAGCTGGTTCACCCAGGCCGTCGCCAGGGGCGCCTCGGCCGGGACGGCGAGCTCCAACGGGGTACCGAGCCGCTCTGGGACGTTGCGTCCCTCACCCTCCTGACGCAGGATGCCGGTCGCGACCAGCCGTGTCGCGTCCCCGGCCTCGTAGAGGGCGATGAGCCGGGTGCCGTCTCGCGAGAGCGCAATGGATGTGATGCTCGTCGCATCCGGCCAGCTCGTTGCGACGGGGGTGCGCGTGCCGTCGGGGGCGAAGACAACGAGCTCGCCCGGGGCATCCCGCGGCACAGACCAGACATAGCCGAAGACGTCGACGGCCGGGGCGATCAGGCCGGCCCGCTCATCGAGCAGCCGCGGCTCGCTGCCGGACCGCACCACGCTCACTCCAGACTTTCCGCGGACGGCTGCCGTGTTGCCCGAACCCTGCGGGACCCCGAGGCTGACCGCGCTCGGCTCGAG
>JBEVGZ010000137.1:0-3341 GCA_040511515.1 Microterricola sp. | reverse complement strand
GCCGCCGCGATCATCGCCGTGTTGGGTGGGGCGCTGGCCGTCTTCGGCGGTGGCCCCGCCGCTCAACTCGCGCTGAACCTCGCCACCCGCGGCTCGGTGACGCCGGGTGCGCACGGCGGGATTCTTGTCAGCGATGCGGCCGAGGCGCAGGGCGCCCCGCTCAGGGGCGCTGCTGCACAGGCGAACACGGCCGACGCCGGCCCCGCTGCCCCCGCCGCCGCTGAGAGCGTCGCTTCCGACACCACCGCCGCGGGAACACACGAGGTGTTGCGTGGCGGGGCGGCGATCGGCGTGCTCGAGCGGCTCTGCGTTGTACTCGGCATCGTCGCGGGATTCCCCGAGGCACTCGCCATCGTCGTCGCGATCAAGGGCCTCGGGCGGTTCACCGAGCTCGCCGCCGCCGAGGCACGGGAGCGGTTCATCATCGGCACCCTCGCCAGCCTGCTCTGGGCGAGCGCCTGCGCCGTGCTCGTGCGACTCGCCCTCGGCTAAAGCGGTCCCGGCACCGCCGGGAGCTTCGGATGTCGCTTGTACGGCGACACCGTCGGGTCCCCCGGAATGTAGAAGCGCCACGGGTACGCGTCTCCCCCGCCGTCGCCGCTGACGCCCGTGCGCGGGCTGGTCGCGACAGCGACGGGAGCCTCCGGCAGCTCGACCTCGAACGGCGGGACGAGCAGATCGGCACCGCTCTGCTCGAGTCGGATGCCGAGCGCCATTGCCAGCTTCGCCGGGCCGCGGGCCAGGTCGCGATCCCCGGATGCCGCGGGCCGCCGCATCCGCGCCAGGGCGAGGCCGTCCACAATCTCGCCGCCGCGGAGCAGCAGCCCACCGGCCGAACCCTCTGGCCCGCACACGATGTTCGCGCAGACGTGCATGCCGTAGCTGAGGTAGGCGTAGAGGTGGGCCGGTGGACCGAACATCACGCGCGTCCGCGGCGTCACGCCACGGTGGGCGTGCGATCCGGGATCCTCGCCGTCACCGCGGTACGCCTCCAGCTCGGTGATGCGCACCGCGACCGTGCCCTCCGCGGTGCTGTGCCGCAGCACCGCGCCCACCAGCGAAGGCGCCAGCTCGGTGGCATCCCGAGCGAAGAACTCTCTGGACACACCGGCCGGCGCCTGCACGGGAACCGCCTAGACCGTGGTGTTGCCGCTCGGCAACGTCTGGACGAAGCCCCGAACGCGCGCGGTGAGCGCGGCGAGCTGTTCTGCGACACGCACCGGAGCGGTTCCGCCGAGGCCGTCGCGGCTGTTCACGGAGCCTTCGATCGTCAGCACCGAGCGCACGGCCGGGGTGAGGCGGGCGTCGATCGCGGCCAGCGCGGCGTCGTCGATCTCGTCAAGCTCGAGGCCGTGGTCCTCGCAGTACTTGACCATCGCGCCGGTGATCTCGTGCGCGTCGCGGAAGGGAACGTGCTGCTTGACCAGCCATTCCGCGACATCCGTTGCGAGCGAGAAGCCCTGCGGGGCGAGTTCTGCCATGCGTGCCGTGTTGAAGCGGAGCGTCGCGACCATGCCGGTGAAGGCCGGCAACAGCACCTCGAGGGTGGAGAGCGAGTCGAAGACCGGCTCCTTGTCCTCCTGCAGGTCGCGGTTGTACGCCAGTGGCAGCGCCTTGAGGGTGGCGAGCAGGCCGGCGTGGTTGCCGATCAGGCGCCCCGACTTGCCGCGTGCGAGCTCGGCGATGTCCGGGTTCTTCTTCTGCGGCATGATCGACGACCCGGTCGAGTACGCGTCGTCGAGGGTGACGAAGTCGAACTCGCGCGTGTTCCAGAGGATGATCTCCTCGGAGAGGCGGGAGAGGTCGATGCCGATCTGCGCGAGGACGTAGCTGAACTCGGCGACGAGGTCGCGGCTGGCTGTGCCGTCGATCGAGTTCTCGACGACTCCGCCGAAGCCGAGCACGGATGCCACGAGCCCGGCGTCGAGGCCGAGCGTGTTGCCGGCGAGGGCTCCGGAGCCGTACGGCGAGAAGTCCGCGCGGCGGTTCCAGTCGGCGAGGCGGTCGAGGTCGCGCACGAGCGGCCAGCAGTGCGCGAGCAGGTGGTGCGCGAGCAGCACCGGCTGGGCGTGCTGCAGGTGGGTGCGGCCCGGCATGATCGCGGCCGGGTGGGCCGAGGCCTGCGCGGCCAGGGCATCGATCAGCTCGATCAGGAGGTGCGAGAGCGTGACCGAGTGGTCGCGCAGCAGCATCCGGATGAAGGTGGCGATCTGGTCGTTGCGGCTGCGCCCGGCGCGGAGCTTGCCGCCGAGCTCGCTTCCTGCGATCTCGATGAGGCCACGCTCGAGCGCGCCGTGCACGTCTTCATCGCTCGTCGCGGGGAGGAAGAGACCGTCGCGCACCTTCTCCTCGAGGGTGCTGAGTGCGGCCAGCATGCCGGCCAGCTCCGCCTCGTCGAGGTAGCCGGCCGCCGCGAGGGCCTGGGCGTGAGCCTTGGACCCCGCGATGTCGTACTCGGCCAGCTGCCAGTCGAAGTGCGTCGACTTGCTCAGCCTGGCCAGTTCGGGTGATGGACCACCGGCGAAGCGGGCACCCCAGAGGGCTCCCTCCGTCGTGGCGCCGACGCCGGCGATCTCGGTGCCGTTCGACTCGTTGCTCTGATCGTTGCTCATGTCGTATTCCTTCTCGGATTCGGGCGCGGCTCAGGCGGCGTTCTTGGCCAGCAGCCAGACCATCAGCGCCTTCTGGGCGTGCAGACGGTTCTCCGCCTCGTCCCAGATGATGCTCTGCGGCCCGTCGATGACGTCGGCGGTGACCTCGTAGCCGCGGTCGGCCGGGAGGCAGTGCATGAACAGCGCCTCGGATGCCGCATGCGCCATCAGCTCGCTGTCGACCCGGTAGGCGCCGAGCTCCGCGACGCGCGCGGCCTTCTCCTCCTCCTTGCCCATCGACACCCACGTGTCGGTGACGACGACGTCGGAACCGGCGACGGCGGCGACGGGGTCGGTGAAGAGCGCGACGGAGCCGCCGGTCTGCGCGGCGATGGCCTCGGCATCCGCAACCACCTGCTCGCTCGGCGTGTAGCCCTCCGGCGATGCGATGCGCACGTGCATCCCGGCGGTCGCGCCGGCCAACAGGTAGGACTGGGCCATGTTGCATGCACCGTCGCCGAGGAAGGTGAGCGTGAGGCCGGCGAGTTCGCCGCGCTTCTCTTTGATGGTGAGCAGGTCGGCCAGCAGCTGGCAGGGGTGGAAGTCGTCGGAGAGGGCGTTGACGACCGGGACCGTGGTGCCCTTCGCCATCTCCTCGAGACCCGACTGGGCGTAGGTGCGCCACACGATCGCCGCGACCTGCCGCTCCAGGACGCGCGCGGTGTCGGAGGCCGTCTCCTTGCCGCCGAG
>JBEVGZ010000136.1:0-4838 GCA_040511515.1 Microterricola sp. | reverse complement strand
TTCCGCCTCATCATCGCCTGCGAAGACGACGTCGGCCCGGGCCGCGATCTCGCGGTACGCGGAGGCTGCCGTTGCGTGGCTCCAGAGCCGCGAGCGGTGATTCACGTCGAACGAGACGATGGTGCCGCCGTCGATCGCGGCGTCGATCGCGGCTTCCAGTGCAGCGCGAGGACCTGCACCGAGCGCGGCCGTGATGCCGGTGACGTGCAGGATACGAGCCTCCCGAATGCGGGCGACGTCGAGGTGCTCGGGCCCGAGCCGGGAGCCTGCGCTGCCTGCACGGTAGTACGATACGGCGCTGGAGCCTACCGCCGGACGCTCCTTCAGCATGAGGGCGGTGGGTGCCGTCGGGTCGTGGGTCGCCGCGGACTTGACCCCCTCGGCGCGCAGTTCCCGCTCGATGAGGCGGCCAAGCGCGTCGTTACCGAGTCGACCCATCCACGTCACGGGGACGTTCAGACGTGCGAGGCCGATTGCGACGTTGCTCTCGGCGCCGCCAAACCCCAGATCCATCGTCGGCACGAGCTCAAGCCGCCCGATCCGGGAGGCCACAAGCAGCCCCAAAGACTCGCCGAGTGTGACGACGCTCATCGTTCGACGCCCAGGTCGGTCTCGGCCCGAAACGCGGCTGCCTCCCGAGCGGCCTGGGCGACAGCCTCGACCCCCGCGGTGATACGGGCGGGCGCTGCAATCCACGAGCCGCTGGCCGCGAACACGGCTGGATGCGCCAGATACTCGCCGAGATTCGCAGCGCTTACCCCTCCGCTGGGCATGAAGCTCACACCGGGGAAGACCGGTGCCAGCGCGTTGATCAGTGCGAGCCCGCCCGCGACGCCGGCGGGGAAGAGCTTGAGTCGGTGAAGGCCGAGGCGGATGCCGCGTTGGATATCGCTCGGCGTCATCACCCCCGGCAGTACCGGAACGCCCGCGGCCAGCGCGGCTTCGACAATCTCCTCGTCGAGACCTGGCGCGACGACGAACGCGGCACCAGCGTCGAGCGCGCGCTGCAGTTGCTCGCGGTCAAGCACAGTGCCGGCACCGACAAGCACGTCGCCGCGTGCGGCAATGCGCTCGATCGCGGCCATTCCATACTGGTTACGTAACGCGACCTCGAGCACCGGCAGGCCGCCGGCGACAAGGCCGTCGGCGAGCACATCGGCAGTCCGGGCGTCATCGATGGTCGCTAGCGGGACAACCCCGCTCAACTCGAGCGTCATCGTGCCATCCATCCGCCGTCAACCGGCAGGGTAATGCCGGTGACGTAGGCGGCCGACGGGCTCGCAAGGAACACCGTTGCGCCCTTCAGATCCTCGGCGCTACCCCAACGGCCTGTCGGGATGCGGTCAAGGATGGCCTGCGAGCGCTCCTCGTCCGCGCGCAGCGCCGCGGTGTTGTCGGTGGCAATGTAGCCGGGCGCGATCGCGTTCACCGTGACACCGCGTGCGGACCACTCGTTACTCAGTGCCTTCACGAGGCCCGCAATGCCCGACTTCGCCGCGGTGTACCCCGGTACGTTGATGCCGCCTTGGAAGCTCAACAGGCTTGCAGTGAATACGATGCGGCCGTAGCCGCGCTCAAGCATGCCGGCTGCAACTGCCTGCGTGAGTACGAACTGGTTGCGCAGGTTCACGTCGAGCACTTCGTCCCACCACTCGAGGGGATGCTCGGCCGCTGGCGATCGGCGGATAGTCCCTGCGTTGTTAACCAGGATGTCAGCGCGATCCCGTACAGCCGCCCCGAAGGCGGCGATGGCATCGCGGTCACGGAAGTCGACGGCGTGACCTTCGAAGGATCGTCCCAGCTCGCGCACGCGCGCTCCGATTGCGCCCCCATCGGCCTCCTGACCGGCCGATACTGCGATGATGTCTGCCCCCGCTTGCGCGAGTCCCTCCGCCATCGCGAAGCCGATGCCGCGGCGGGCGCCGGTGACGACGGCTGTCGTGCCTGTGAGATCGAATGAGACACTCATGCCCGGGCCCCCTGCACGTCTACGAGAATCTTCATTGCGGACGCTGAGAGGAGCGCGTCGAACGCTTCCGCGGTGCTTTCGAGGGGCACGATGCGGGTGATCAGAGCGTCTGCCGGAACGGCTCCGGAGGCGAGGAGGCCGATGGAGCGCTCGAAATCCTCTCGCTCGTAGACGCGGGCGCCAAGCACCTCAAGCTCGCGCCAGAAGATGCGATGGAGATCCACGGGCACCGGTTCGGGGTGGATCGCGACGAATACCACGCGGCCGCGGGTGCGAGCATGCCGAGTGGCGTCGAGCGCGGTGACGCGAGTGCCGGCGACCTCGAAGACGACGTCGGCTCCGGCGCCGCTGGTGTGCTCTTCGACGACGGCGGCGAGGTCGCCCTCGATGGGATCCACGACGATCGCGCCCTGCTTTGCGGCGAATGCGCGGCGGTCGCCGTCCGGCTCCGCCAGGATAACCTCGGCGCCTGCAGCGCGGGCCACGATCGCGATGAGCTGGCCGATAGGCCCGCCACCAATAACGACGGCGGTCTCGCCCTGAATGAGTCGCGAGCGCCGCACATCGTGCACTGCGACGGCCAGCGGCTCGACGAGTGCGGCGTGCTCGAGTGAGAGGCCTTCAGGTAGCGGAACCACGAGGGATGCGGGCACCGTCCACTGCTCCTGGAGAGCGCCGGGGGAGTCGATGCCAACGAAGTCGAGGTGCTGGCAGATGTGCTGATGGCCGGCGAGGCAGGATGCGCATTTTCCGCACCAGCGCAGCGGCATTACCGTGACCGGCTGCTCCAACTTGAACGAGTCCACGTCCGGACCGACTGCACTGATGACCCCGCTCATCTCGTGACCGATCACCGCCGGCGTGGCCACCCGAGCATCCATATGGCCTTGCACGATGTGCAGGTCCGTGCCGCATATTCCGTTGAACGCCACTCGGATCGTTACCTCGCCGGCCGCAGGGGGCCTGGCCTCAACGCCGGCCACCTCGATCCTTTGACCGCCCATGTATCTAGCTGCTCGCACTTCCATCTCCTTCACCGCGCCGAATAAATGATTATGGAACCATGTTCCACTTAAAGTTCCGTCTGGTGCCACTGAGTTCTATCTGGTTATAGTAGTCTTCGATCACCCCGGTGGTGCAAGTCACACACCGCTCACAATCACTCAACGAGGAGAAACCCATGCAGGGAAGAAGGATGCTCGCAGTTCTGAGCGCAGCCGCAATGACGACAATGGCACTGGCTTCATGCTCGTCTGCCTCAGGAGACGGCGGCGGGACTGTTCTCCGCGTTGCATTCAACCAGGACGCCAACCACCCGCAGGCGAAGGCACTGCTGCAGCTCTCGGATGATCTGAAGGCCAAAACTGACGGCCGGTATTCGCTTCAGCTTTACACGGATGCGACGCTTGGCGACCAGGCCGCGACGATTGAACAGGTGCAGTCGGGCACGATCGACTTCGCCGTAGTCGCCGGGAGCCTGCTCGAAAACTTTGAAAAAGACTTCTCCGTTGTCAACCTGCCGTACCTGTACGAATCGCCTGAGCACCAAATGAAGGTCCTTAACGACCCTGGGGTCGCAGACGAGCTGTACGACACACTGCGGGACGACAACCTCCAGGTGCTCACCGCTTACCACGGTGGCGTCCGCAACGTTTATTCGACTGACGGACCGGTCACGAAACCTGCTGACCTCAACGGCAAGAAAGTCCGCGTCATTGGTTCGGACACCAATGTTCGCATGATGGAGCGGATGGGCGGCGTTGGTACGCCAATGGCGCAGGGCGAGGTTTACACCGCAATCCAGTCAGGCGTGCTTGACGGGGCAGAAAACAACGAGCTTATCTACTCGTCGCTCTCGCATGATGAAATTGCACCCTTCTACTCACGCACCGAGCACCTGATGATGCCTGACTACCTGGTGACAAGCCCATCCGTGTGGGACCGCATCTCTGAAGCGGACCGCAAGATCTTCGACGAACTGTTCACCGCCTCGGTCGACACCGAGCTCAAGCTGTTCGGCACCGCTGTCGATGAAGCGGTCACCGCCGCAGAGAAGGCTGGCGCGAAGTTCAGCGAGGCCGATGTCAAGGCTTTCCGTGAGGCCGCGCTCCCGCTGCATGACGACCTTGTCAAGTCCGATCTCGCAAAGAAGGTTTACGACGCGATTGAGGCGGCTCGCGGCTGATGACCAGAATGAGTATGACTACAGCCCGAGCGCGGCTTGACGGCACGCTCCGCACGATCTGCGTTGCCCTGTCTGCGTTGCTCGTGCTGCTGGTAACCTGGCAGGTCTTCACCCGCCTGGTACTCGGAGCGCCAAGCGCATGGTCCGAGGAGGCGGCCAGGCAAACTTTCGTGTGGGTAAGTCTGATCGGAATCGCCATCGCCGTCGGCGAGAAGGCCGACGTCATCATGGACTTCCTGGTCGCAAAACTGCCCGTGCCGGTTCAGCGAATCACCGACATCATCGCGTACCTCGCGACGCTCGCGTTCGTGCTGTACGTCATGGTGTTCGGCGGGATCCAGCAGTCCATGCTCGCATGGGGGCAGCGGAATCCGCTGCTGCCCCTCACGCAGGGTCAGCTCTACCTGGCCCTGCCCATTTCGGGTGTGCTGCTGACCATTTACCTGATCATCCACATTGTCGGTACATTCTCGAGCCGCTATGCCGGCCACGTGGAAACCGACGAGGACCTTGAGGCGGCAGCACTGTGATTGATCCCGGCACCATCAGCGTTATCCTCATCGGCGGCCTCGCGCTGCTGCTCGCGGTCGGCGCTCCCGTTTCCATCTCCATCGGGCTTCCGTCCGCCCTGTGCATGCTGCTCATCGTGGACTTCCAGCGCGGCGCCATCACCGCCGCACAGCA
>JBEVGZ010000135.1:0-3585 GCA_040511515.1 Microterricola sp. | reverse complement strand
CCGGCGAACCGGACCGGGCACTCGCGATCGAGGCGGTGGCCGATCTCCTCCGGGCGCTGGGGCGAGACCCGGAGAGCCCGCACCTGGCCGACACCCCGCGTCGGGTCGCCGATGCCCTCGTCGAGATGCTGACGCCGCGCGACTTCGAGGCGACGAGCTTCGCCAACGACGAGAACTACCGCGAGCTCGTCCTCGTCCGCGACATTCCGTTCAGCTCGCTCTGTGAGCACCACCTGCTGCCGTTCCAGGGGGTGGCGCACATCGGCTACCTGCCGGGCGAGCGCATCATCGGGCTGTCGAAGCTGGCCCGTGTTCTCGAGTACTTCTCCCACGAGCTCCAGGTGCAGGAGCGGCTGACTCAGCAGGTCGCCGATTGGCTGCACGCCGAGTTGGGCGCCCGTGGCGTCGGGGTCGTGCTCGAGGCGGAGCACCAGTGCATGTCGGCCCGCGGAGCCAGGGCCGTCGGTAGCAGCACGAGCACGAGCGCGTGGCACGGCGAGCTACGGAGCGACCGCGCGGCGCGGAGCGAGTTCCTCGCCGCCTGTGGCCGCCATGGAGGAGGCGCGACGTCATGAGCGGTGCGGATGCCGGTCGCAATGGCGCGGCCGACCACTACGTGATCATCGGCGGCGGTCTCGCCGCCGCCCGCGCCGCCGAGGGCATGCGCGCGGCCGGGTTCACGGGAGCGGTGAGCATCGTCGCGGGCGAGGACGAGCACCCCTACATCCGCCCGCCGCTCTCCAAGGAGTACCTCTCCGGCTCGGCGGAGCGCGCAAGCATCTTCGTGCACGACGAGGCCTGGTATGCCGACCACGACGTTCGCGTGCTGCGCGGGCGCACCGCCGTGGCCATCACTCTCGCCGAGCAGAGCGTCAGCCTCGACGACGGTGACGTGCTGCAATACGACAAGCTGCTCATCGCCAGCGGCGCGCGCTCCCGGCGCTATCCGGGGCCCGGTGCCGAGCTGGACGGCGTGCACCACCTCCGCACGGTCGGGGAATCGGAGGCACTCGCGGCGGCACTCGCACCCGGCGGTAAACGGGTCGTCATCATTGGCTCAGGCTGGATCGGGCTCGAGGTGGCCTCCGCAGCCAGGGGCTACGGCAACGCGGTCACCGTGCTCGGCCGGGAGAGCGTGCCGTTGGAGAACGTGGTCGGGCGCGAGATCGGCGGGGTGTTCGATGCCCTGCACCGCGCGAACGGCGTCGACCTCCGCAATGCGACCGGCGTCAGTGGCATCGAGAGTGGCATCGAGAGTGGCATCGAGGGCGGCATCGAGGGCGGCGGCGATCGCGCAGGCGTGGTCGCGGGTGTGCGCCTGAGCGGCGGGGAGCTGCTCCCGGCGGATGTCGTCGTCGTCGGTATCGGCGCGCTGCCGAACGTGGAGCTGGCCGAGGCGGCCGGACTCGCGCTGGACAACGGCATCCTCGTCGACGAGGGCTTCCGCAGCTCGCACCCCGGGGTGTTCGCGGTCGGCGACGTCGCGAACGTCTTCCACCCGGTGCTCGGCAGTCACCTGCGGGTCGAACACTGGGCGACGGCGAAAGACGCCGGCTTCGCGGCCGGCGAGGCAATGGCGGGGCTGCCGATCTCCTACGAGCAGATCCCCTACTTCTACACCGACCAGTTCGACCTCGGCATGGAGTATTCCGGCTACGGCATATGGGCGGCCGACGCCGAGCTCGTGGTGCGGGGGAGCCTGGCGGAGCGGGAGTTCATCGCCTTCTGGCTGCGTGATGGCCGCGTGGTCGCCGGCATGAACGTGAACGTGTGGGACGTCAACGAGACGGTGCAGGCCCTGATCAGGAGTGCGGTGCCCGTGCATGCCGCCCGGCTCACCGATCCGGCCGTGCCGCTGGACTCGCTGCTCGGTCCGCAGCCGAACGGCGCCGCGCAATGAGTGGGAACGCACCGGCGGCTGCGGTGCGGCAGAATCGGGGCATGGACTCTGCTTCGAGCTTCCCACAACCGCTGCTCCGGCATCCGCTGCGCCGCATCGGCGCCCGCGAGTTCGACTTCTCGCGCCAGGTCGCGGTGATGGCGGTGGTGAACCGCACGCCGGACTCCTTCTACGATCGGGGCGCGACCTTCGCGCTCGATCACGCGGTGCGAGCCTCGCTCGACGCGGTCGCGGCCGGCGCCGACTGGATCGACATCGGCGGGGTGCCGTTCGCACCGGGACCGGAGCTTCCCGTCGACGAGGAGTGCGATCGCGTCCTGCCCGTCGTACGCGCCGTGCGCGCGGCATCCGACTGCGTGATCTCGGTCGACACCTTCCAGCCAGAGGTCGCCCGCCGCGGCATCGAGGCGGGGGCGACCGTGATCAACGACACGACGGGTCTGTTCCACCCCGAGCTCGCGAACGTCGTCGCCGACAGCGAGGCGACGCTGGTCATCACGCACAGCCTCGCCAGCCCGCGCACGCAGTACCCGCACCCGCACTACAACGATGTCGTCGTCGAGATCAGCGACTACCTGCTGCGCCGCGTCGAGCTGGCGATGGCGCGCGGGGTTCCGGAACAGCGCATCGTCATCGACCCCGGCCACGACCTCAACAAGAACACCCTGCACACGCTCGAGATCACGCGGCGGCTCGGCGAGCTCACCGCGCTCGGCCACCCGACCCTCGTCGCGGTGTCGAACAAGGACTTCATCGGGGAGAGTCTCGACGCCCCGCGGGAGGCCAGGCTCGAGGGCTCGCTCGCGGCCATGGTCGCCTGCATCCTCGCCGGTGCGCGCATCGTGCGCATGCACAACGTTCCGGAGAGCGTCGCGGCCGTGCGGATGACGGAGGCGATCCTCGGTCTGCGGCAGCCGGCCTACCTCAAGCACAACATGGGCGCGTTCAACACGCATGAGTGACGTCGGGAAGCATGCCGGGGTGGATGCCGCCCCGAGCGACGCCGCGCTCTTCGCCGCCTACGCGCTCCCGGATCGAGCGGTGCCCCTCCTGCGCGCGAACTTCGTGAGCAGCCTCGACGGCGCGGTCACCGTCGATGGACGGAGCGGGGCGCTCGGCTCGCCGGACGACCAACGACTGATGACCGTCCTGCGCACCCTGGCCGATGTGATCGTGGTCGGCGCGGGAACCGTGCGGGCCGAGGGCTACGGCGGGCTGCGGCTTCCAGCGGACAAGGTGGAGCGGCGGCGCGCCATGGGGCTCAGCGATCAACCGCCGTTGGCCGTCGTCTCGTCATCGCTCGCCCTCGACCCGGCGCACCCGTTCTTCAGCGAGGCGGTCGTGCGGCCGCTCGTGCTCACCCACGCGGGGGCCCCGGCCGAGCGGCGGGAGGCGCTGGCCGAGGTGGCCGAGGTGATCGACTGCGGCGCGGCATCCGTCGAAGCGGCCATGCTCGTGCGGGCACTGTCCGAGCGGGGGATGCCGCAGCTGCTGTGCGAGGGCGGGCCGCACCTCTTCGGCGAGCTGCTCGCGGCCGACCTCGTCGACGAGCTGTGCCTGAGCCTCAGCCCGGTGCTCGTCGCCGGCGGTGCGGGGCGGATCGCCCAGGCCGCCGCCGAGGCGGTGCGGCCGATGCGCCTCGTGCACGCGCTGCCGGCCGGCGACATGCTGCTCCTGCGCTACGC
>JBEVGZ010000134.1:0-3085 GCA_040511515.1 Microterricola sp. | reverse complement strand
GCCCAGGAGAACGCCTCCGAAGTAGCGGCTGACCACCGCGACGCTGTCGATGAAATCACGGCCGGATATGGCCTCCAGCATGGGCCGACCCGCGGTCCCGGACGGCTCGCCGTCATCGTTGGATCGCCGCAGCTGATCCGGGGCGGATGCCGCTCCAATCACGAACGCCGAGCAGTGGTGTCGCGCGTTCCATTCCTCACGTCTGGCCGCGTCGACGACGGCTCGCGCCTCGGCTTCGCTCTCGACCCGCACGAGGCGGCAGAGGAAGCGGGACCGCTTGATCTCGATCTCGGTGTCGATGCGGGCACCGACACCGCCACGCAGCGTGAGGTCCGGCATCCGCTGGCCTAGCCCCAGCCGAGCTCGTGGAGCTTGGCGTCGTCCATGCCGTAGAAGTGACCGATCTCGTGGACCAGGGTCACGTGGACCTGATCGCGGAGTTCCTCGATGTCGTCGCAGTGGGCGAGGTGGGGGTCACGGTAGATCGTGATCAGATCGGGCAACTCTCCGAAGCCGTACTGTTCACGGTGCGTCAGGGCGATCCCGTGGTACAGGCCGAACAGCGAGAGCGAGCCGTCTTCCGGGCGATCTTCGACCGAGAACTGCACGTTCTCGAGGCCGGCCATCATCTCGTCGGGGAGAGCGTCGAGCTCATCGGCGACGAGGGCCTCGAAGTCCTCTTCGCTCATCTCGATCGGCATGCTCTGCCCTTTCGAAAGCGAGAAGCTTCAGAAACTGATTTTCAGGATTTCTCTCTGAAATCGACTTGGGGTGAGTAACGGGGCTTGAACCCGCGACCTCCTGGACCACAACCAGGCGCTCTACCAGCTGAGCTATACCCACCATGCACCTGCTTCTCGCGAACTCGAAGAAGGCAACTAGAAGAGTGTATTACATCCGAGAGGCGAAGTTGTTCACCACGTCGGCCGAAACGGCCTGAACCTGCTCGGTTGTGGGGCCGGGATCCGCGACAAATACGGCGCGTCGGTAATATTCCAGCTCCCGAATTGATTCCAAAATATCTGCCAGAGCACGGTGTCCGCCATCTTTTTTGGGTGCGTTGAAGTAGACACGCGGGAACCAGCGGCGCGAGAGTTCCTTGATCGAGGACACGTCGACGTTGCGGTAGTGCAGGTGCGCATCCAGTCGGGGCATGAATTTCGCCAGGAACGCCCTGTCGGTGCCGATTGTGTTGCCGGCCAGCGGGGCCTTCTGCTCGGTCGGGACGTGCTTGAGCACGTATTCGAGCACCTGGTACTCGGCGTCGGCGACGCTCACACCACCGGGGATCTCCTCGATGAGCCCCGACGTCGTGTGCATGTTGCGCACGAAATCGTTCATCGACTCCATCGCGGAGTCGTCGGGTTTGATCACGATGCTGAAACCCTCGTCAACGGCCTTGAGGTCGTAGTCGGTGATCACCACCGCTATTTCCACAAGTTCATCGACCTCGAGATCGAGGCCCGTCATTTCACAGTCGATCCAGACCAGACGGTCGCTCGCATTCGTCATGTGCCCAGTCTACCGAGCCACGCAGACGTCCCCCAGCGCATGCAGTCGGCCCCGAATGCCTGCGGTATCGTTGATAAGTGCGCCTCCGTAGCTCAGGGGATAGAGCAGGAGCCTTCTAATCTCTTGGTCGCAGGTTCGAATCCTGCCGGGGGCACCAGAATCAACAATCTCCCGGTGCTTCTCATCTCTTGGTCGCAGCTTCGAATCCTGCCGGGGGCACCAGAACCGCTCCACGACCGCAGGCGACCACACGCGGGGGCGGATTCAGGAGCCCTCCGGCGGCATCGTCGGCGTCGCCGACGGAGCCAGCGGGGCGTCCGGCGCGGTGAGCTCGGCGATCGCGTGTTCGAAGGCAGCGAGCGTCGCGGCGTCGACCGTACCGGTCGGCTCGACGCCGAGCTCGGTCTGGAACGTCTGCAGCGCCGTGGTGAGCGCATCGGTCCACACCCCGTCGACCGGTCCATCCCAGAAACCGACGAGCTTCAGCGTTTGCTGCACGGCAGCCGTCGACGCCAGCGACTTCTGAGCGGCAGCGCCTCCGAGCGCCACGAGTTCGGCCTGAAGCGCTGCGGCCGTCGCCTTGTCGACCGTGCCGGTGACAGGCAACGCGTTGGCCGCCTGGAGGTCCTCGACAGCCTGCACGGTCAACGGCCCGGACACGCCGTCGACGGTGCCGGAGTAATACCGGGCCGTCGCGAGGTCCTGCTGGAGGGCGATTGTGTATGCGCTGACGGCCGCCTCGGCCTGCACTTGCTGATCGTCGGTGAGGCATCCTGCATCGGCAAAGAGCCTGAGCCACGCCAACTCGAGCGCGACGACCGCGCTGTTGAACTGCTCGGATGCTTCGGCGAGCGGCGTCTGCGCTGTGACGGCTGTTTGCGCGTCATCGAAGTCGGCCTCGGCCTGTTTCACCCGGTCGACGGAGGAGGCGGGCGCCAGCGGCGTGCTTGTTGCGGTCGCGGTCGGATCACCGATCGAGGGCGTGCCGGACGGCCCCGCCTCGGCCGCGGCCAGTGCCGTCTGGGCTTGGACGAGATCCTGCTGGGCTGCCACGAGAGTCTGCTGCGCAGCAACCGCGGCTTCTGCGCCGTCGAACGCGTCGTCACGGGGGTCGGCGAGATCGGCGCCCGCCACTTGAACGTCACCGACGATCGGTGCGGTGTCGTTCAGTACGTCGCCGTACCGATCGAGTGCGTCGATGTAGACGCGGCTCGCGCCGCAGAACTCCTTCGATGCGGCGTCCAGCTCGGCCTGAGCGCTCGCCACAGCCTTTTCCTTCGCAGCGACCTGCGCCTTGGCCCGGTCGACGCTGTCGGCACCCTCGGCGCATCCGGCGAGCCCCGCCACAATGGCGATCGATACCGCGACAGTTGCAAGGACCCCCGACAGCCTTGAGCGATCTGCGTTCACGCGTATCCTCCGATCATGCGATGGCACGTTTTCACATCATGGCACCGGGGCAGACCGCGGCGCGACACATTCTTTCGCGCCGCCGCTTTCCGTCAGGCTCTCCTGCGCCCTCCGATCGGCGAGGCGGCGGGCGAGCACCGCGGGCGCCCCGAGCCGCTCAAGC
>JBEVGZ010000133.1:0-10004 GCA_040511515.1 Microterricola sp. | reverse complement strand
CGCGATCGGCGACCCGGAGTGGCGCTCCCGCGACCAGATCCGCGCCGACCTGGCCGTGTCCTGGCTCGCCGGAGATGGAACGCCGACCGCCGCGAAGGTTCGCCCGATTCTCCTGGTACCGCTACTCTCACTCATCGCCGACGGCGACGAGCCCATCGAGCTGCGCGGCTACGGCACGGTCGACAAGGCCACGGCGGCGCGGCTCATCGCCGCGGCCCCGTCATTCCGCCGCGTGGCCACCGACCCGTTCACGGGCGAGCGGCTTCGCTACGACCGCACCCGCTATCGCCCGAGCACAGCGCAACGCGACTGGATCGCGTTCCGCTACGAGAGCTGCATCGACCCGACCTGCTCCCGGCCGGTCGACGACACGGATGTGGATCACCTCGAGGAATGGGTGCGCGATCGCGGTCGCACCAACGACGACAATCTCCTCCCGCTCTGCGAGCAGGCAAACCGCCGTAAGAATCTCAGCCGCATCGAGTACAAGCGGTTGCCCAACGGCCATGTCACCATCACGACCCCGTCCGGGCACAGCGTGGACACCGAACCGGCACCGTTCTGATCGGACGTCGTTCCGGCATTCGCAATTCGCCATCGGGGGCTGGACAGCGCGCGTTCGGCGCGCGAAGAATGAACCCCGATGGCCGTGGCCCTCGCCGCGGCGGAAGGAACGATCCGATCATGGGAACCATCACAGCAAGCCTGTTCATCTCACTTGACGGCGTCTACCAGGCGCCGGGCGGCCGCGAGGAGGACCGCGAGGACGACTTCGAATACGGAGGATGGCAGGCACCGTTCTTCGACGATGAATCGGGCGAGGCGATCGGCGCCGACCTCGAGAACCTCGATGCGCTCCTGCTCGGGCGCAAGACCTACGACATCTTCGCGGCGTACTGGCCCAACGCGGGCGACGGCCCGATCGCTGCGAAGTTCAACGCGGTGCCGAAGTTCGTCGTGTCCCGCACGCTCAGCGATCCGAGCTGGTCCGGCACGACCGTGCTGCCGGATGCCGCATCCGCCGGACGCCTGCGCCAGGAATTCAACAATGTGCAGGTGATCGGCAGCGGCGCGCTTGTGCGGTCCCTGCTCGCCGAGGACGTGCTTGATCGGCTGCAGCTCTGGCTCTACCCGGTGACGTTCGGGCAGGGCAAACGGCTGTTCGATGCCGGCACGATCCCGACCTCGTTCACGCTGGTGCAGCCGGCGCGCAGCTTCGAGAAAGGCGCGGTGTCCCTCGTCTACGAGCGCGCCGGCGAGGTCGAGACCATGGACATGCCCGACGAGTAGCAGGCCTAACCCGCTCAGGCCGCCGGAGCGTCGAGTGCGATGATGCGGCGCACCACGCGGCCCTCCTCCAGCGCGTCCAGGGCCTCGTTGACCTCATCGAGTGACACCGTATCGCTGTGCAGCAGCTCCATCGGCAGCAGGCCGGCACGCCACAGTTCGATGTAGGCGGGGATGTCGCGCGCGGGCACTGCGTCACCCATGTAGGAGCCGAGCAGTCGCTTCCCCATTCCCGCGAATTGCAGGGCCTGCACGTCGAGCTGTTGTTCCGGGTGCGGGAGACCGACCGACACAAGAGCTCCGCCGCGTGTGACGAGCGCGAGCGCCGCCTCCATGACGCGGGCGCTGCCGACGGCTTCCACTGCGAGGTCGACCCCGTCACCGGCGTGTTCGGCGACGAGGGCCGCCGCCTGTTCGGGGGTTCCGGCGGCGCTCGCGCCGACGGCGAGCGCCAGCGCGTGCTTGTCGGTGTTGGGGTCGATCGCGATGACATGGGTGCCGTCGATCTGGGCGGCGGCCATGATTGCGGTGAGGCCGACGGCGCCGAGTCCGAACACGATGAGCGACTGGCCCGGCGTCATCCGGCCGGTGTTCAGCACCGCGCCCATGCCGGTCAAGGCAGCGCAGCCGAACATTGCTGCGATGTCGAACGGCACGTCCTTGTCGATCACGACGAGGGATTCGGCTGCGACGACGGCGTAGTCGGCGAATCCGGAGACACCGAGATGGTGGTTGACCCGCTGTTGGTCGCCGTCGCGCAGCACGGCGTCGCCATGGAGCAGATCACCGCAGGCGTTCGCCTCTGCGGCGCGGTAGCAGAGCGCAGGGCGGCCGGCCGAGCAGGCCCGGCAGTCACCACAGCTCGGAACGAATACCACGACGACGTGGTCTCCGGGGCTGATGCCCTCGACTCCCTCGCCGACGACGTCCACGATTCCGGCCGCCTCGTGACCGATGGCCATTGGCAGCGGGCGGGGGCGCGATCCGTTGACGACGGAGAGGTCGGAGTGGCAGAGGCTGGCCCGAATGATGCGCACGCCGACCTCACCGGCGCGCGGGGTCGGTGCGTTGAGCTCTTCAATGCTGAGCGGGCGGGAGTCGGCGTAGGGGCGCGGCAGCCCGGCCGCACGCAGCACGGCGCTACGCATCCGGGCTGGCCTTCATCTTCGCGACGACGCGGTTCTCCAACAACGGGATGATCCTGCCGAGACCGATGGTCTCGAAGTGCGGCGCGGCGCGGTGGGCATCGAAGCCGGCCGCATCGGTGTAGCTCTCGATGATCACGATCTCGTCGGGGTTCTCGACCCCGCGAAAGAACTCATAGCTGAGGTTGGCCGGCTCAGTGCGACTCGCGGCGGCGAGTTCGGTGAGGTGACCGAGAACCGTTTCGGTCTGGCCCTCCTGGGGGTAGTAGCGGGCGATGACCTGGTAGAAATCGGCAGACACGGGTGCTCCTAGAGAAGTTGAGGGGTGCGGATGCCGCGGCCTAGCGCCGCGTGGTGTTCCAGAGGGCGACATCGCTCGTCGAGACGGCCTTCGCCCCGCCCTTGATCGCTGCGACGACGTCGTCGGTGCTCGTGACGAAGCCGGCAGCCACATAGGGAGAGAGCTTGGCGAGCTCGCCGGAGGCGATCGACGAGATCACCGGCCACGGCATGAGCTGCATCAGGTGTGGCTTGCTCTGCTGGACGGCGTTCACGCTGCGCGGGAGCGTGGAGCGGTCGGTCACGAACACCTTCTGCATGGTCACCATGCCGAGCGCGTTGGCGCGCTGAATCAGCGCGGTGCGGGTGGTGATCAGACCGGGCGTCCCGATCTTGCGGAGGTACTCGACGCCGCCGCGGTCCTGTGCGAGACCATCGCAGTTGTCGATGTTGACGAAGACGAATTTGCCTGCGGCCGCAGCGCGGGTGACGACGGTCTCCATGTCGGGCAGGGCGACATTCGCGACGATCCCGACCGGGCATGGCCCGGCCAAGAACTCGGCGAGCGCGTCGGTGCCGTAGAGCGACGCCATCACTGGGTGACGGTAGAGCTTCTCGTCGAGGGAACGTGGGAGCTCTGGCATGGATGCATCACCTTTGCTTGCGACCGCAGGCATACTCACTGCGACTAGGCCTCGAGGCCCAGTTTACCGGGGTTGAGCAGGTTCTTCGGGTCGAGCGCGGCCTTCACCGCACGCAGCACGGCAAAGCCTGCACCGAGGGATTCCTCCATGTACGGCGCGCGCAGCAGCCCGACGCCGTGGTGGTGGCTGAGCGTCGCGTTGTGCTTCAGGATGACGGCATTCGCTGCATCCCACGCCGCCCGGTACCAGGCGGCGCGCTCCTCGACAGCGACATCGCCGCGCAGCGAGAAGTAGAGGCAGGCACCGTCAACGTAGGCGTGCGACTGGTGCGCGGAACCGGCAAGCGTGCCAGGCACGGCGTTGACTGCGGCGACAACCTCGTCATAGATGGCGGGGAGATCGCGCCAGCGTCCCGTCATCTCGAGGGTGTCCGCCACGAAGCCGGGGCTGCGCTTGAAGCCCTCGGCGCTCTTGCCGGTGAGGTACCGGGTGTCGAGCCAGCGCTCGAAGATGGCCGCGTCGTCGAGCTTTGTGCCCGTCTCGGCGCACACCCGCTCGCTGATCGCGAGTACGGCGTCGACGATCTCCTGCGCTCCCTCATCGGCGATGAGCAGCACGTTCTGCTCGGCGAGGTCGAACTGCAGACCACTCTCGAGGTTGTCGTAGAGACGCAGCGCGGCGGGGTTTGCACCCTGCTGCATGATCTGGCGGCAGGCCTCCAGGCCGTCGGCGAAACTCGCGAAGCCGTAGGCGATCGCGCGGCCGTAGTCCGGCAGGCGGTGGAGCTTCAGACGCACGGTGGTGATGACGCCGAGCGTGCCCTCAGAGCCGATGATGAGCTGCAGCAGATCGGGGCCGACCGCGGCAGCCGAGGTCTCTCCGACCGTGATCAGCGAGCCATCGGACAGGACGACGTCCATGCCGTAGACCATGTCCTCGATCTTGCCGTAGCGGGTCGAGAGCTGACCGGCACCGCGGCAGGCGACCCAGCCGCCCACCGTGCTGATGGCGTACGAGGATGGCCAGTGGCCCATCGTCATTCCGAAGTCCTTCTGCACCATCTCCTCGAAGATGTCGCCGAACATGCCGGCCTCGACCTCGACGATCTGGCTCTCGGCGTCGAAGCTCACGAACTTGTTCAGCTCGCAGACGTCGAGCACGATGCCGCCGCGCACGGGAAGTGCCGAGCCGGTCACGTTGCTGCGTCCGGCGGAGACGGTCACGGGCACGTTGGCGGCATCCGCAATGCGCATGACGGCCTGCACCTGCTCCGTCGTCGACACCTTGGCGATCACGGCCGTCGGCGTGGCCGGCGTGCCGGCGGTCTCACCGATCATGCTTCCGGCCCACCAGTCGCGGGTTCCGGCGATGACGTCGGCGGTCTCGGTCACGAGCTCGTCGACGGCAGCGGCAAGCTGGGCGAGCACCTCGGCCGAGACGACGACGGCGTCCTTCTGGAAGTACGCCTCACCACCGACCTTCTCGATGCCGGCGGCGTAGCCGGGCTGCGTCGGCGCTCCGACAACGTAGTTGCCGCGGTTGTATCCGCGCTTAACGGCTTCCTTGCTGATCATTGTGATTCTCCCATCAGGATTGCGCGTTCGTGCGCTGTTGCGGTTGTGTATGCCGACACCTGGGCGTCGACCTCGGCGTCGCTGAGCCCCAGCTCGGCCTGAAGCAGTTGCCCGACCCGGCCGGCGGCGGCCGCCGATGCGTCGCGCGCCATGAGACGGGCTCTGGTGCGGCGGGACAGGATGTCGTCGACGCTGCGTGCCATCTCGTGTCTCGCCGAGTAGACGACCTCGGCCTCGAGATAAGGAAGGCCGTCGACGATCGGTGCCGCGAGCTCTGGGTTGTTGCCGAGGATGTCGGTGACAAACTGGGCCTCGTTGCCGTACCGCTCGCCGAGGTGGGCGGCGAGACCGCCGGATGCCACGACGGCCTCGCCGTCGTATCCGGCCGCGCCCAACAGATAGGCGTTCTTGGTCACGCAGCGACGGCGTTGGCCGATCACCCGCTGTGCCGCATCGATCGTCTGCTCGGCCATGTGGCGCGAGGTCGTGAGCTTGCCGCCGACCACCGTCACCAGTCCGTCATGGTCGACGCGGATCTCGTGCTTGCGCTTGACGTCGATGGTCTTGCCGCCCGGCGGTGCGACGAGCGGTCGGCACCCGCCGATGCTGCCGACGACGTCATCCGCCGAGAGGTCGGTCTTCAGCGCCGAATGCGCGCCCTCGATCAGGAAGTCCATTTCCTCGCGGGTGCAGTTCACATCGTCAAGATCACCCTGGTAATCCTCGTCGGTTGTTCCGAGGTAGGCGGTGTCACCCCAGCGGGTGATGGTCGCACGGCGGTTGCGCCCGGGAACGGGGATGGTCACGGTGCAGTCGTTGCGGATCTTCATCCACGGCACAGCGATGTGCACGCCCTTGGCCGGTCGGATGTTCGGTGCGTCAGCGTCTGTGCCCGCACCGTTCCAGTCGCGCAGCCAGGCGCCCGTGGCGATCACGACCACGCGGGCGGATGCGGCCACCTCCCGCCCGTCGATCTCGGCGATGATCCCGCTGACCTTGCCGCCGGAGCGTCTCACCTCGGTCACCTTGGCACCGTTCAGCACGACGGCGCCGTGGTGGGCGGCCGTTCGTGCCAGTGCGAGTGTGAGGCGCGCGTCATCGGCACGGGCGTCGTAGTACATGAAGCCGCCGTCGAGGTTCTCTCCCTTGAAGGTCGAGCAGTGCGAGAGCACCTCCTCTTTGGAGAGCTTCTGGTGCAGAACACCCTCGCGCCAACCGCCGGCGATGTCGTAGGTCCAGAGCAGGCTCTCGAAGCCGGCGGCAAGGCGGCGGTCGAACACCCCGTCGTGCGAGAGCACGGGGAAGAGGAACGGCAGCCGCTGCACCAGGTGCTTGGCGTTCTTCCGCAGACGCTGGCGTTCCAGCAGGGAGTGCCGAACCAACGGCAGGTTGCCCTGCTCGATGTAGCGCAGTCCGCCGTGGATCATCTTGGAGGACTTCGAGGAGGTGCCAGAGGCGAAGTCGTCCTTCTCGAGCAGGGCGACGCTGTATCCGCGCAGTGCGGCGTCCATGGCCGCATACGCCCCGGTGACCCCGCCCCCGACGATGATCATGTCGAAGCGGGCACCGTCGATGCGCGAGACGTTGTCTCGGCGACTCAGCGGGAGCGCGTCGACCCTGGTCATCAGCGCGCGGGCTGTATCGGTCTTGCGGGCGGGCAATCCAACCATTGTGTGGTTCTCTCCTACTTACTGTGTGCTGAGCTCGGAATGAGCGAAAGATCTGCGGCGATGCGCGCGTTCCAGGCGCTGCGCCGCTCGAGGCGCTCGTCGGTGCCGATGCGCGGTTCGAAGATGTCGCCGCTGCCCATCGACGCTGCGGCCTCCTCGAGTGAGTTCCAGAGCAGCCCGTCGCTGCCGGCCAGGAAGGCTGCGCCGCGCAGGCTTGCCCCCTCGGATGCCGGCAGGCGGCGCATGGGAACGCCGACGAGGTCGGCCTGCATCTGAATGAGCGGGTCGCTGGCCGACATGCCTCCGCCGACGACGATCTCGGTGATCGCGGTGCCTGCAACCTGCTCGTCCGCCTCGGCACTGGAGGCCACAGAGTGGGCGATGCCCTCGAGAACGGCGTAGGCAATCTCCGGCAGCGTTGTCGACATGGAGAAGCCGCTCAGCGAGGCCTTGGCGCGCGGTTCCATCACCGGCATCCGAAGCCCGGTGAGGGCCGGCACGAACATGACGCCGTTGGCGCCAGACACGGTGGCCGCGAGCTCGCTGATCTTCTTGGACGACTCGAACCAGCCGAGCGTGCCGCAGACCCAGTCGAGCGCGGAGCCGGTGGTCGCGGTAAAGGTCTCGATCGCGAAGACGGAGCTGTTGTGGCGGCGCCAGCCCACCAGGGTGAGCGCGCCGTCGTAGAGCCCGGGATTGGCCGGAGCGTCTGGCCCGATCACGAGGTCGACAAAGCTTCCGGTGCCGTGCACGCACATCGCCTGGCCCTTCCGCAGGCAGCCGAGGCCGACGGTTCCGGCGTGCTGATCGCCGACCGCGGCGAGGATGGGAATTTCGATACCGAGCAGCGCTGCGTTCGTCACGCCGAAGTCATCGGCGTCTTGGTGCAGCTGCGGCAGCAGCTCGAGGGGGAAACCGAGTGCGCTGATCCAGTCGTACTGGTAGTCGTGTGCGGCGAGAACGTATGCGCCGGCCGAGGTCGCATTGGTCGAGGTGGCGGCGTAGATATGATCGCGGGACAGGCTCCAGAGCAGCCAGGTCTCGATCGTGCCGAAACCGAGGCGCCCCGCGCGATGGGCCGCCGTCACCTCCGGGGTATCGCGCAGATGGTGCGCGGCCCACAGATACGGCGACCGCACCCCGGTCGGGCGGCCGACCGAGGCGATCAGACGCTCGCTCCACTCATCGCTCATGGCCGCGAGCTCATCGGAGTATCGGCTGTCCTGCCACACCATGGCCGGCACGATGGCGCGGCCGGTCACGGTGTCCCACAGCACCGTCGTCGCGCGCTGGGTTGCGATGGCGAGGCCGACGAGCGTGACCCCTTCGCCTGCCGCACGGGCGATGACCGCGCGGCAGGCGTCGAGAGTCTTCTCGAGAATCGCGTTGGCATCCTGTTCGACGACACCGGCGACGGGTGTCTGAACCCGGAGCGGGCGGTACTCGAGCGCGTGGACCAGGCCGTCGGCCGTGACCCAGGCGGCACGGGTGCCTGTCGTTCCTTCATCAATGCTGAGAATCGCGGGGATTGTCATGTCGGATGCCTCTGCGCTTCTCGTTACTTGCTGCTGATCAGTTCGGCGGCCTTGGCCTCGGCCGCCCTGGCTGCCAGGGCCTGCGCCGCGGCATCGCTCTTGAACTGCGGGGCGTCGGTTTCCTCATCGGGGCTGACCGCTGCACGGGTCGGGTCCCACTTGATCACCGAGCAGATGATGAAGGCGATCAGCGGTACGACCGACAAGATGAGGAACGTCGGGCCGAGGCCGATGCCTTCCTTGAGCAGCGGGAACACCAGCAGGCCGAGGGCAGCGCCCATGCTGCCGATGGCGCCGATGATGCCGTTGGCTCCCGCCCGCAGCTCGCTGCGGAAGGAGAGCGTTGAAAGGCTCTTGCCGTTCGCGCCCGGACCGGCCGAGTGGAACAGGATGAACAGCGACGGAACCACGAAGGCCAGCCAGATCGGCATGCTCTCGTAGAAGAAGCCCAGCACGACCAGCATCAGGAACACGGCGCCGAAACCGAAAGCGGATGCGCGGCGCAGGCCGAACTTCTTGCCGACGACGGGCGACATGAAGCCGCCGAGGATTCCGAAGAGGTTGAACACGAGCGCGCCGAGCGTGGCGACGACGAAGTCGGCACCGAACAGGGTGAGGCTGATGATCGGCAGGTACCAGCCGACGGCGAAGTACTGGATCGACTGCGCCATCTGCACGGTGGCTGCAAGGACAGTGCGCTGACGGTAGGTGCCACGGAAGATCAGAGCGATGTTCGCGAAGCCCTTCGTGGCCTGGTTGAGAACAGGGATGCGCTGATCGACGGGTGCTGCGACGAAGGTCTCGCCGTAGATCTTCGTCATTGCCCGTGCGGCGCGTTCCACCTTCTCCTTGCGGGCGAGCCAGGTGGGGCTTTCCACCATGAAGCTTGCCTGCAGGATCATGAGCACGAGTGCGACGATGCCCGCCGTGCCGACGGCGTAGCGCCAGATCGAGTCGCCGACGTCCAGGTTGTAGAACATGATCGCCAACACGAGGTTGGTGCAGACGGCCACGTACCAGATGCCCTGCCAGGTGTTCAGACGTGCCTTGAATCGTGCGGGCGTGAACTCGGCGAGCAGCGCCATCGCGATCGCAAAGTCGATGCCGTACGCGGCGCCAACGAAGAAGCGGCCGGCGAGCACCATCTCGAAGCTGGGCGCGAATGCGGCGAGGGCCGCACCGACGAGTGCGAGGAACTTCGCGAAGATGAGCGGGGGGATGCGACCCCAGCGGTCCGCCATCCACCCACCGATCGGGTTGAACACGATGGCGACCCACGACGCGAGCGAGGTGAGGATGGCGACCTGCGTCGCGCTCAACTCCATGTCGCGCGTCATCGGCCCGAGACCCGCGCTCAGCGCAGAGTTCGAGAACGCGTCGAGGAACAACCCGCTGAGTGCGAGCCACCAGATGACTGCTGCGCGCCCACTGATGCGGGGGCGGGCGTCGATGAATGAGACGACGTCACTGACGCCTCGGATGACAATTGTTGGCACTGTCCGACCTCTCTGTCGGGAAACCCTGCCAGAGAACGCGCCAAACAAAAAAGAGGGCAAGACGAAGACTCCAACAGGAAGTCTCCAATTCTTAACCCTATTGAGCGACAGAGTATCCCGGGCCCCGGCGGAAAGTCAATTGCGCCGGCATCCGCCCGCTGTTCGCACCGCGTTAACCGAAACAGCGCCAGTGTGAACTGGCGCTGTTTCGGCTGAGCCGCTGCTAGATGCCCTGAGCCAGGCGGTAGTACGCCTGGTTCCAGCGCACCTCACGCCCGAATTCGCGCAGCTCGGTGTTCTCGTCGATCACGAGCAGCTCGGTGCGGGCGATCTCGGCGAAGTCCTGGAACACCTCGATGCCGACCGCCGTCGAC
>JBEVGZ010000132.1:0-3130 GCA_040511515.1 Microterricola sp. | reverse complement strand
GTGCCCGGGGTGCTACACCCAGATCACGCTTCCGGAATGTCCTGTGTGCGGCTTCGTGCTGACCGACCCGCGAGCGCTGGAAGTACTGCAGCTCGGGCGGGTGATCGTCGCCGCCGAATCGGACCGCCAGCGCATCATCGAAGCCGTTCGCCTCGACTACCGACCCGCTCCCGCGGCTGCGGTCCCCGCCGAACCCGCCGTCACGCCGGCGCCGTCGTCCGTGACCGTGCAGACGCTCGAGCCGACGTCGGTGCCCGTCGGGATGGCCGAGCCGATTCCGCCGGGCCCGCTGCTCGAACAGATCCCGGCTGCCGCCGTCGTATCAACGCCGGTGCCGTCGGCCGAGCCGGTGCCGATCCTGGACGCGGCGGTCGCCACAGCCGTCCCACCCGCGCCGGTTAAGGCTCCCGCGACCGTTCTGCCGCCCGCGTCTGTCGCCCCACCGCAGCCCGCACCCGAGCCACGCGCTCCGCGCCGTCGCCTCAGCGTTCCCGTGCTGCTGCTGATCGTCGGGGTGTCGCTCGTCGGCGTGGCCGCCGTCTTCTTCCTCGTGTACGCGTGGTTCACGTGGGGCATCGCGGTGCGGGCGCTCATCATCGGTGCGATCACCGTCGCGACGATCGCGATCGCGTCGCTGCTGCGGCGGCGGTCGCTCACCGCCACCGCTGAAGGCATCGCGGTGCTGGGGGTGATCCTGCTCGCACTCGATGCGTGGGCGGTGCGGGCGAACGATTTCTTCGGGACGGCCCAGGTCGAGCCGGCGCTGTACTACGGCTTCGCCGTCCTCGCGGTCGGCCTGCTCTGCCGCGTGTGGGCCAGAGTCTCGCGACTGCGCAGCCCCGACATCGCGGCCGTCCTCGCGCTGCCGGTGGGCGTGGGCCTGATCGTGGGCGGTGCGACCTCGCTTCCCCCCTCAGAAGCGACCGTTGCCGGGCTTCTGGGCGCCGCAGCGGGCGGGCTCGTCCATGCGCTTCCGGCTCCGTGGTCATCGGCCCGCGCACGCGCCGATGCGGTACCCGAGCGCACGACCCTCGCGATCATCGGGGTGGCCGCGCTGCCGGCCGCGGCGGTCGTCGCCGCGTACACCTCGCTCGACGACATCGCGCTGCCCGTGTGGTCCGGCGTGGCGATCATTCTCCTCGGCGCCGCGCACGCGTTCCTGCTGCGGCCCCGGCCCGACGCGGAGAGCCTTCCCGCCGCGGCGATCCTCATGGCTGTGTCCTCGAGCACGGCTGCCGCCGCGGCGACGCTGCTCGGCTGGCAGCTGGCGCTGCGCAGCGACCTGCCGATCTACACCCTGCTCGTCGGCCCGGTGATCGCGGTGGCCGTCCCCGTCCTGCTCGATCGCCTCCGCGCCCGTGCGGGCGACCTCATCCCGGCCCGGATCACGGCGGCCGTGCTGGGCGCACTGAGTCTGACCGCCGCTCTGGTGATCTGGCTCGTCGACGCGGTCGCCGCCATCGCTCCGGGATGGACGGCATGGCAGACGGATGCCGTCGTGGCAGCGTCCGAGCAGGTCGACGGTGCCTACTTCGCGGCCATCGCGGGCATTCTGATCGCCCTCGCGCTCCTCCTGGCGCCCACTCTGGGCCGCCCGGTGTGGAGAGATGTCAGGCTCATCGTGGCCGCCGTGGTGCTCTTGACCGGAGTATCGGTGGTCGCGATCCCGGCGCTGTTGGTCGGCACCGCCGCGCTCATCGCGGTCGTCGCGATCGTCGCGCTGATGCGGCCGACTCTGCGCATCGGCGCGGGTGTCTCGGCAGGCCTGGGCGCCGTCACCGCCTTCGCCGCCGGCACCGCGACACCCTGGCTCTGGCTGATCGGCGTCGCGGTGGCAATCGGAGTGCCGATCGCCGCGCAGCTCGTCGTGCGGCCCGCCGGATCCGCAGCGGGCTGGCTCTCGTTCGCCCCGGTCGGCGTAGCCACCATTGCGGCCTTCCTGGCACCTGGAGCCATCGGCGCGGTCGCCGGGACGCCTCCCAACCCCTCCGCCTCCTTCGTCCTGGTGCAGTGGGTGGCCCTGGCGGCTGTTCTGGCAGCGGTCTTCCTGCGCCTGCACGCGGGAAGTCGAACCACGCTCGCCGCATCGGGATTCGCGCTGTTCGTCGTCTCCCTGCTGCCGTACGCAGCGGCCGCGATCGGCAGCGGGCTCGGCGGTGCCGGCGTGCTCGGAGCCGCCGTCTCCGGCACTCCCGCGAACCTGGGGGAGCCGGCACTCGGGATGCTGCGTGCGTCGGCGCTTCTCGTTGTGTTCGCCCTGATCGCGCTGCGACGCACGAGGGTCACGGCGGCGCCCGCGCTCGTCGCGGCCGCACTCGTACCTGCGGCGGCTTCCCTGTTGACCTTCACGGTCGTGAAGACGCTCGGACTCGAGGATCACGGCGCCCGGGCGCTGGCGACCGTCGGTGCGACGGTCACCGTGGTGTGGGTCTCGGCTGTGTGGTCGATGCTGCGCCCGGAGCCGAAACTCGTCGCGGCGCCGGCCGGGGAGGCTCCTGATGATCGGGAGCCTGTCTTCGTACCGGCGTTGCCGGGCATCGCGACGCGCACGGTGGTCGACCTCGGCGCACTCGTGGCAACGCTCACTCTGGTGTGGGACGTACCCATCGACCTGCGTTGGGCGATGCTGGCTCTGATCGCCGGGGGCTTCGTGGGCGCCTCGATCACGCGCGGCTGGGCGGCACCCGAGGCGGCGAGCCTCGTGGGTGTCCCCTCGATCCGTACGGCGGGCACTCCGCTTGGGGGGGCTCCGCGCCGCCTCCTCGCATGGCCCGCATTCGCCTTCGCGACGGCCGCGCTGTGGTCGGGCCTGTCGACGGCCCCGAACGCGTCTTCGCTCACCGTCGAGGCGTACGCGATACCGCCCGCCGTCGGACTGCTCGTCTTCTCTGCCGTGCTGGTCTGGTTGCGCCGCCATATCGAAGCCGCGGTGGCCATCAGCGCGTCCTTCGTGCTCGGCCTGTGCGTGCCTGCCCTGGCCGGCTGGACGGGCTCGCCTGCCCGCGGGACCGTCGTCGCGATCGTCGCGGCCGCGCTGTGCCTGCTGCTCAGCTGCACCCCGGCGGTTCGAGCGCGCATCCCGGCGCTGGCCGGCGCCACGACCGCGCTGCTCGCTCTCGCGCTCGTCGCT
>JBEVGZ010000131.1:0-8618 GCA_040511515.1 Microterricola sp. | reverse complement strand
GCCCAGAGCGGGGAGGTGTAGCCGAGCCCGGCGGCGAGGGTGAGCCCGCCGATCCAGGCGCCGAGCGCGTTGCCGATGTTGAACGCGGCGATGTTGGCGCCGGATGCCAGGGTCGGCGCAGCCTCTGCATGCGCCATCACGCGCATCTGGAGTCCAGGCACTGTGGCGAAGCCGAAGCCCCCCATGAGCACGAGGCTGACCATCGCCATGAGCTGGTTGCCGGCGGTCAGCGCGAAGACGACGAGCACGGCGGCCAGCACGAGGAGAAGAACGATGAGAGTCAGGCCGAGGTTCTTGTCTGCGGCCCGGCCGCCGAGGATGTTGCCGACGAAGAGGCCGGCGCCGAAGAGGATGAGCAGCCACGGCACGGCGGAGGAGTCGAAGCCGCCGACCTCGGTGAGCGTGAAGGCGATGTAGGTGAACCCGCCGAACATGCCGCCGTAGCCGAGCACGGTGACAGCGATGGAGAGCCACACCTGCCGGCTGCGGAAGGCGCGGAACTCGTGCAGCAGCGATCCGGGGCTGCCCGCGGCATCCGCCCCGGTGCGCGCCGGCACGAGCGCTGCGATGCCGATGAGTGCGAACACGCCGATGACGGTGATCGCCCAGAAGGTCGAGCGCCACCCTGCGGCCTGGCCGAGCAGGGTGCCGAGAGGAACGCCGAGCACATTCGAGATGGTCAGGCCGGCGAACATCACCGAGATGGCGGCGGCCCGCTTGGCCGGCGCGACGAGCTGGGCCGCGACGACAGCGCCGATTCCGAAGAACGCCCCGTGGCAGAGCGCCGCGATGACGCGGCCGACCATCATCGTGGAGTAGTCCGGCGCCAGTGCAGACACGAGGTTGCCCAGGATGAACAGCACCATCAGGCCGAGCAGCGCCTTCTTGCGATCGACCCGGGTGAGCGCGGCGGTGAGGGCGATGGCGCCGACGGCGACGCTCAGCGCGTAGCCGGAGATGAGGTAGCCGGCGGCCGTCTCCGAGACGGCGAAGTCGGCGGCCACCTCGGGCAGCAGGCCCATGATGACGAATTCGGTGAGGCCGATGCCGAAGCCACCGATGGCGAGGGCGTAGAGGGCGATGGGCATGCAGTTTCTCCCAAGAAATGACGAAGGGGACATGGCGAGACGCGCGTCGGATGACGCTGCGATGGGCGGCGTGCCAACCAGATGACGCGTGCAATTAGCCGCGTGCACAGTAGTTGCACGCGCTGCATAAATAGTTGCACACGCTTTCTATCGGCGCAAGCTGCTATAGTTGCCGCAGGCAGCACGGAGCCGGCAGCACAGAGCCAGCACGACGGAGCCAGCACGGAGGGAGCACGCACATGGGAATCGCCGACGACGCAGTAGAGATCCGCGCCCAGGGCTGGCGCGCCCTCGCCGCCGTGCACGGGATCATCGAGTCCGCTCTCGAGAAGGCGCTGCAGAGTGAGCACGCGCTCTCGGTTGTCGAGTACACCGTCCTCGACGCGCTCAGCCGCCAACACGGCTGGCACATGCGCATGCAGCAGCTCGCGCGGGCGACCGCGCTCTCCAGCAGTGCGACCACCAGGCTCGTCACCCGACTCGAGGACCGCGGCCTGCTCACACGCATCCTGTGCGTCGACGACCGGCGCGGCATCTACACGGAGCTCACGACCGCCGGCGACAAGCTGCTCGAGCAGGCGCGCCCCACCCACGACGCGACGCTGCACGAGGCCATCGAGCAGGCGAAGCAGGTGCCGGAGCTCGCACCGCTCGTCGACGCTCTCGACGCCCTCTACCCCGCCCTCGACCGCGCGCACGAGGCCGTCCCCGCCTGACGGCCCGGCACCCGTTGAACACCACCCGCCGCACGACACCTGCCACACCCACCACGACACATCACCGAAATCTCGGTGCGCTTGGCTAGAACTATGGACAACTCCCCCATCACCGTCTCGATCGAGCGCACCGTCGACCCGGCGCGCATCACCGAGGCAACGGCCTGGATGCAGACCGGCATCAACCTCGCCACCACCTACCCCGGCTTCCTCGGCTCCGGCTGGGTCCGCTCCGGCTCTGACCGCACCCGCTGGCACATCCTCTACCGATTCGCGGATGCCGCGGCCCTGCTGCACTGGGAGCAATCACCGGAGCGCGCCTGGTGGCTCGAGACCGGCAGCGGCTTCGTGCACGAACAGAAGACCGAGCGCCGCACCGGGATCGAGGGCTGGTTCGATGAGCCGACCGCGATCACGGTCGAGCACGCCGGCACCGGTTCCCCCGTTCCGCCGCGCTGGAAGCAGGCGATCACCATCTGGCTCGGCTTCTTCCCCCTGAACGTCGCCTTCGCCTACCTCGTCGTGTGGCTGGTGCCCAGCTGGGATGGCCTGCCCGCCGTGCTCCGTGTGCTCATCACGACCCTCTGCCTGACGCCGATCATGACCTACGTGATGTTGCCGACGGTGACGAGGCTGCTGCGCGGCTGGCTGACCCCGCGCGGTTAGCGGCCGAATCGCGCACGCTACGCCGGTAGGGGGCAGAACCCCTCCGCAGAGTGATGCGCCCGACCCGCGCCCGTGTCAGAGTTGCAGCACGATGAGGGCGACACGATGAGGGCGACACTGCCGAGGATCAGGCGACGGCGGGCGACACCGCCATCGGCGCCGCGCGCCCTGCCGAGCCCCGAACGGCAGCGGTTCCTGCTGTGGGTGGCGGCCTGCGCGCTCGCGATCGTGCTGTTCTGCGTCGGGGTTCCGCTCTCGGCCACGATCTACCGGCTTCCGGTGCTCGCCGCCTTCGCCGTCGGCATCCTGCAGAGCGGCAGCATCCCGTTGGCCATCATCGCCCCGCGCTGGTCGATTGCGAGCTGGGTCGCCGGGACATCACTGTTCATCGCCTTCGGGACCGTGGCCCCCGGCGTGCCGTGGCCCCTCGCCGTTCCCGGGCTGCTCACCTTCTGCGGCCTGCTCGCGGTGCTCGGCCTGCTCCAGCCGATCGGACTCGGCATCGCGGCCTGGGCGATCGGTGCGTCGGCCTCGCTGCAGGTACTGCTCTACACCGGTTTCGGGGAGAGCAAGATCGCAACGGTCGAGGGCATCGTCGCCAACCTGGTCACCACGACCGCGATCAGCGCGTTCGCACTGCTGTTGGCCAGACTGCTCGCCCAGAGCCTGCAGATGCGCGGAGAACTCGCCACCGAGCGGCAGCAGAGCGCGGCGGAACAACAGCGTCGCCTGCTTGTCGAGGAGCGGAATCGCATCGCGCGCGAACTGCACGATGTCGTCGCCCACAGCATGTCGGTGATCCAGGTACAGGCATCCAGCGCCCCGTACCGGCTGCCGCAGCTCGACGATGCCGCGCGGACCGAGTTCGGCGAGATCGCCGCATCGGCCCGCTCCGCGATGCAGGAGATGCGGCAACTCCTCGGCGTGCTGCGTAGCGAGGACACCCAGCAGGAGGCGATGCCACAGCCCGGAATCCGGCAGATCGCCGAACTCGTGCCATCGATGGAGCGCGCGGGCGCCACGGTCACGGTCGACATCGCCCCCGAGCTGCCGGACGACGGACTCGCCGGCACCGCGGCCTACCGGATCGCGCAGGAGTCGCTCAGCAACGTCGTGCGGCACGCGCCGGGCGCCTCCGCTTCCGTGCGCGCCGAGCTGATCGACGGCGCCATCGTGCTCTGCGTCGAGAATGGGGCTCCGCCAAGCACCGCCGTCCGAGCGGGCGAGCGCGCCCGGCCGGTGGCCGGCGGGCACGGCCTGATCGGGATGCGCGAACGGTGCAGCATGCTGGGTGGAGAGCTGCACGCCGGCCCGACCGCCGATGGCGGATTCCGCGTGCTCGCGACGCTCCCGATCTCGGCATCCGCGCGCCACGATGGGCCAGTGCGTGATGACACGAAGGGGGCGGCGCGGCCGTGACGATCACAGTGCTTGTTGTCGATGACCAGGCGATGGTGCGCGCCGGCTTCGCCGCCGTTCTCGACTCGCAGCCGGACATCACGGTGCTCGGCCAGGCCGCCAACGGCCGCGAGGCCGTTGACCTCGCCCACGAACTGCGTCCGGACGTGGTCGTGATGGACGTGCGGATGCCGGTCATGAACGGCCTCGAGGCGACGAGGGCGTTGCAGACACCTCCGCGCAGCAGCGACTACGTTCCGCACGTGCTCATGCTGACGACCTTCGACATCGACGACTACGTCTACGAGGCGCTGCGGGCAGGGGCGAGCGGATTCCTGCTCAAGGACGCGCTGCCGGAGGACCTCATCGCGGCTGTGCGCATCGTGGCGGGCGGGGACGCCCTGCTGGCCCCCAGCGTGACCAGACGGCTGATCGAGGACTTCGCCCGCTCCGGCCCTCCGCCGCGCACCGACACCGCCCTGCTCTCCGGGCTCACCGAGCGCGAGATCGAGGTGCTGACGCTCGTCGGCCGCGGCCTCTCGAACACCGAGATCGCGGCGGCCCTGTTCATTGCCGAACAGACCGTCAAGACCCACGTCAGCAAGGTGCTCGGCAAGCTGAGCCTGCGCGACCGGGTGCAGGCCGTCGTCTTCGCCTACGACGTCGCCCTGGTGCAGCCGGGCGGCGGCTCCCCCGCCGCGCCCGGCGCGTAACCGGCCCCGGACCCTACCGCGGTAGGGGCCATGAACGGCTCCGCGGGGTGATGCCCGTGCGCACACCGTCTCCTTAGCCTGCCGTCACGGGCGGAAGCGCCGCCCTGGCAGGGGGAGCAAATCGTGACGATCGCGCCAGAACGACCGAGCGAGACAGACGGGAACCGCCGAATCACGAGCGGCCGCGACCTGGGCGTCGATGCCGTGCGGGCGGTGCTGCTTCTGACCGTCGTCGCGCTGCACGCGATGATGGTCGGCGTGAGCGTCGGCGCGGGCGGCCCCGTCCTGCAGAACGCGCTCGAACAGCAGGCCTGGTTCGCCCCCGTCAGCTGGGTCGTGCAGGTCATGCCGCTCTTCTTCGTCATCGGCGGCTTCGCGAGCATCAGCCAGTGGCGCAGCCTGCGCGCCACGGGAGTCTCCCCCGCGTCGTACGTGCGCGGCCGGATCGATCGCCTGGTGCGGCCGGCGCTCGCGCTCGTCGTGGTCGTCGGCGCCGTGCTGCTCGCCCTGGCCATGTTCGGCATGCCGGCCGAGCTCGTCGCCACGGCCGGGTTCCGCATCGGGCAGCCGCTCTGGTTCCTCGGTGTCTACATCCTGTGCTCCGCGCTCGTCCCCCTCATGGTTGCGGCGCACGAGCGCGCCAGGGTCACCACGCCCGTGCTGCTCCTTGCCGCCGTCGTGGCCGTCGACGTGGCCCGCATGGGCAGCGGCATCGAGGCCATCGGCTTCCTCAACCTGCTGTTCGTCTGGCTGCTTGTGCAGCAGCTCGGATTCTGGCTCGCCGACGGCCACGTCGATGCGCTCGCTCGTCGTGCCCGGCTCGGCGTGCTCGTTGCCGCCATCGCCGCGCTGCTCGTGCTCACGGCAGGGCCATACCCGGCGGACATGTTCGTGAACCTCAACCCGCCGACCGTGTGCCTCGTCCTGCTCGGCGTCGCCCAAATGATGCTGTTCTCCCTGCTGCGCGGCCGCATCTCTGTCGTGGCCGAGCACCCGCGCGTGCGGCGCGCCATCGATGCACTCGGCAAGCGGGGCATGACCGTCTACATCTGGCACATGCCGGTGCTCATCGCCCTGGCGGCGGCGCTGCTGCTCGTCAACGCGGCGACGGGGATCGCCCTGCCGGAGCCGCTCAGCGCCGAGTGGTGGAGCAGCAGAGCGATGTGGCTGCTCGCCGTCGGCCTCGCGGTGGCCCCGGTGGTCTCGCTCTTCTCCCGCTTCGAGCGGGGACGGCGCGGCCGCAAGCGCGCAGCCCGACCGACGGGCCGTTCCGTCGCGCTCGACGCGGTGCTCGGGGCCGGCGGTGTCGCCGTGGTGTTGATCGCCGGCTTCGGGCCGCTGCCGGCCGCCGCGGCCCTGGCGATGCTGGGCGTCGCACTGCTCGGCAGCGGCCGCGTCAGCGCGGCGCTCCGCCGCGGCATCCGGTCCGCTGGGAGGAGCGCAACGTCATCCACGCGGATGACGGCGGCGCGACCTGCGGCCGATGCTGCCCGTCCGGCCGTTTCCTAGCCTGAGAATGCCCCGATTTCCCCCTCCGGCATCCGACTCGAATCGACGTCACCCATGGATCAGCTCACAGACCTCCTGCTCGCCACGGTGAGTTCGCCGTTCGTCTATGCGGTGGTCTTCGCGATCGTCGTGATCGACGGCTTCTTCCCGCCCGTTCCGAGCGAGAGCATCGTGGTCGTCGCCGCCGCCGTCGGTGTGAGCACCGGCGCCCCGAACCCAATCGCCATCGTGATCCTTGCGGCCATCGGAGCGGCGGTCGGCGACAACATCGCCTACTGGCTCGGCCGCACCGTCGGCACCACTCGGTTCCGGTGGATGCGGCACGCCAGAGCCGTCGCCGCGCTCGACTGGGCCGGCCGTGGACTCAGTCGCAGCGCCGCCAGCATGCTGCTCGTCGCCCGCTACATCCCGGTCGGTCGCATCGCCGTGAACATGACCGCGGGGGCGACCAGCTTCCCGCACCGCCGCTTCTGGCCGCTGACGGTGCTGGCCGGGACGTGCTGGGCCGTCTACTCCGTGCTGATCGGGGTGCTCGCCGGGCACTGGGTGAAGGAGCAGCCGCTCCTCGGTGCCGCCATCGGCGTCGTGATCGCCCTCGTGTTCGGCCTGGTCATCGACCGGGTGACGACGGCCATTACACGGAGACGGGAAGCGGCAGCCGGGCGGTACGCTGCACAGTGTGAGCAACCCGTCGCCTGACCTCTCCGACATCCGTTCGGCCATCGACGCGCTCGACAGGGAGATCATCGCGCTGATCGCGGCGCGACAGCGCTTCGTCGAGGCCGCCGGGGTGGCGAAGGCGGGGCAGGGCAGTGACGCGGTGCGCGCACCGGCCAGGGTGGAGGCGGTGATCGCGCGGGTGCGGGCGGAGGCCGCCGCCGTCGGCGCGTCGCCAGCGGTCGTCGAGGCGACGTACCGCGCCATGATCGCCGCATTCGTCGAGCTCGAGCTCGGGGTGCACGCCGGCGAGCGCTAGCGCCCAGTCGTCTGGCATTCCAGACGGGAACGGGGCGCCGCGGATTGCCGAGCGCCGCCGCGTGCTGTGCACTGGACTCATGAGCATTTCAGCGCCATCCGCAGCAGTCGGCACGACCACAGCACCCGTCACCGTCGGCCAGGGGCCGCTCAGCATCGCCGAGGTCGTGGCCGTCGCCCGCCATGACGCGCGCATCGTGCTCGACCCGGCCGCGCTGGACGCCGTCGCCGCCAGCCGCACCATCATCGACGGTCTCGCCGCCGACCCCGCAGCGCACTACGGCATCTCTACCGGCTTCGGGGCGCTGGCCACCACGTACATCGAGTCGGACCGCCGCGCCCAGCTGCAGGCCAGCCTCGTGCGCTCCCACGCCGCGGGTTCCGGCGCTGAGGTCGAGCGCGAGGTCGTGCGCTCCCTCATGCTGCTGCGCCTCAGCACGCTGATGACCGGCCGCACCGGCGTGCGCCGCGAGACCGCGGAGACGTACGCCGCGATCCTGAACGCCGGAATCACCCCCGTCGTGCGGGAGTACGGCTCGCTCGGCTGCTCCGGCGACCTCGCCCCGCTCGCGCACTGCGCGCTCGTGGCGATGGGCGAAGGCGAGGTGCGGGTTGACGGGGAACTGACGAGCGCGGCATCCGCCCTGGCCGCTGCGGGCATCACCCCGCTGCAGCTCGGCGAGAAGGAGGGCCTCGCCCTCATCAACGGCACCGACGGCATGCTCGGCATGCTCTCGCTCGCCATCCACGACCTCACCGCGCTGCTGCAGACGGCCGACATCGCCGCGTCGATGAGCGTCGAGGGCCTGATGGGAACGGATGCCGTCTTCGCCGCCGATCTGCACAAGCTCCGCCCACAGGCCGGGCAGGCGCTGGCCGCAGCGAACTTCCGCGCGATCCTCGCCGGCTCCCCGATCGTGGCCAGCCACGCCGGGCCGGAGGACCAGCGCGTGCAGGACGCCTACTCGCTGCGCTGTGCCCCGATCGTGCACGGCGCCGCCCGTGACACCGTCGCGCACGCCACGAACGTCGCGCTCGCCGAGCTCGCCAGCGCCGTCGACAACCCCGTGCTCACGCTCGACGGTCGCGTCGAGTCCAACGGCAACTTCCACGGCGCACCGGTCGGCTACGTGCTCGACTTCCTCGCCATCGCGGCCGCCGACGTCGCGAGCATGAGCGAGCGCCGCACCGATCGCTTCCTCGACCGTTCGCGCAACCAGGGGCTGCCGCCGTTCCTCGCGCACGAGGTCGGCGTCGACTCCGGTCTGATGATCGCCCAGTACACCGCCGCCGGCATCGTGAGCGAGATGAAGCGACTGGCGGCCCCGGCATCCGTCGACTCCATCCCGAGCTCTGCCATGCAGGAAGACCACGTGTCGATGGGTTGGGCGGCGGCCAGGAAGCTGCGACGCTCGATCGACGGCCTCGGCCGGGTGCTGGCGATCGAGCTGCTCACGGCGGCACGCGGGCTCGCCCTGCGCGCGCCGCTGCAGCCCGGCACTGCGACAGGTGCCGTGATGCGGATCGTGAACGAGGCGTCGGGCGGACCCGGC
>JBEVGZ010000130.1:0-6051 GCA_040511515.1 Microterricola sp. | reverse complement strand
TCGTGGCTGACCTCGCAGCTGGCGGGCCTGACGCCGCAGCAGTCGTCCTGAACGCGAAATCTCCTCACCGACCCGGATTGGAGTCCCGACCATGCGCACTTCCCCGGAACGCGCCAAGCAGCAGTACCTCGAGCAGCAGGTGGCCTCGGCCTCTCCCACGCGCCTCGTGACCATGCTCTACGACCGGCTGCTCGGCGACATCGATCGGGCGGATGCCGCTCAGGCGACCTCCGACTGGGTCGCCGCCGCCGGTCACCTCGTGCATGCGCAGCAGATCGTGGCGGAGCTGACCGCCTCACTCACGGACGCGTGGGACGGGGCGGCCGACCTCCGGAGCCTCTACACCCATCTCACCGGCCGTCTCATCGTCGCCAACGTCTCGCGCGACCGCGGCGCCACTGCCGAGTCTCGCGACATCGTGGCCCCGCTCCGCGAGGCGTGGCACCAGGCGGCCGAGCAGCTGACGCCGGCCGCGGCATCCGTCGCCTCAGCCGTGGCCTGAGCGCATGACCGACAATCTCACCGCATGGCTGCGGCTGCTCGACCAGTTCGAGGGTGCGCTGGACGCAGCCGACGGGCGGCTCGTGCCGCAGGTCTTCGAGCCGCCGCCCGGTCCGCCGCCCGAGGAGGTCCGCGAGAGGGCGGAGGCGATCCTCGTGCGCCAGCAGCTCATGATCAACAGCGTGATCACCTCGCGCGCGAAGGTCGCCCGCCAACTCGCCGCGCTGCGGAAGGTCCCGACGACACCGTCGGATGTGCCGGCCTATCTCGACGTCGAAGGCTGAGCGCGACGGTTACGCCTTCGCACCGGTGTCGCGATAGTCGGCACGGAGCACGGATCGCTCGACGCCTGGCCACGGATCGGCCCCCTCCCCAGCATCCGGAGTCCCGCCGTGCTCGAATCCGTCACCGCCACCGCGCTGTCCAGCGCGCTCGATGGGCTCTCGCTGCGTCAGCGCGCGATCGCCGACAACATCGCGAACATCAACACCCCCGGCTATCAGGCCCAGCGCGTCCTCTTCGAGGACGAGCTGCGCGCAGCCGTCGCAGGCGGCTCGGGGGCCGTCGAAGCGACCGTCGAGCGATCGCTCGAGCCGACGCGCCTGAACGGCAACAACGTCAACCTCGACACCGAGACGCTCTCCAACATCGACACGGTGCTGCGCTTCCAGTTCGCCTCTCGCGCCATCGAGGGCCAGTTCACGAGCGTTCGCAGCGCCATGAGAAGCAATTGACGAGGGAATGACCCATGACTTTTGATGCAATCGGAATCGCTGGCTCTGCGATGACCGTCCACCGCAAGTGGCTGGACGCGATCTCGGACAACATCGCCAACATCAACACCGTGACCTCGACCGACGGCGCCGCGTTCCAGGAGCGCTTCATCCTCGCCCAGGCAGGCGAGGACGGCGGAGTCTTCGTCGCGGGAACGGAGCAGGGCGACGCCGAAGGCCGGATGGTCTACGAACCAGAACACCCGCTCGCCGACGACAACGGTTACGTGCGCTACCCGGACATCGACCTCGGAGCCCAGATGAGCAGCCTGATCATGGCGCAGCGTGGCTATCAGGCCAATGCCGCCGTTGTCGACCGGGCCAAGGAAAGCTACCAGGCCGCACTCCAGATCGGACGTGGCTGATGCCGATCGGAGCCATCGACGCCGTCTCGGCCGGCGCAGTGCAGGGCGTCCGCCAAAGCGGCTACATCGACGGTGCAGCAGCAGCTCCGGCGGCCACCGGGGCGACCGGTTTCGCCACCGCGCTCAGCGGCGCGGTCGAGAACATGCAGCAGCTGCAGTCGACCTCGAACGAGCTCGCGCTGCGCGCCGTCACGGGTGACCTCACCGACATCCACGCCGCGACGATCGCCTCGACGAAGGCCCAGGTCACCGTCGAGCTCGTCGCAGCCATCCGCAACAAGGGCGTCGACGCGTTCAACGAGATCATGAGGATGCAGGCCTGATGCCCCGCCAGGTCACCTCCTTCTTCCAGCGTTTCACGGCGGGAGTCCGCGAGTTCACCGTCGCGCAGCGCACCCTCGCGCTCCTCGCCGTCGCCGTGCTCGTGCTCGGCGTCGCCGGGCTCGGCATCTGGCTGAGCCGGCCGTCATACGCGCCCCTCTTCACCGGCCTGCAGGCGGCAGACGCGAACTCGATCGTCGAGCAGCTCAAGGCCGACGGCGTTCCCTACGAGCTCAACGACGGCGGCGGCACCATCATGGTCCCGCAGGCCGACGTGTACAACGAGCGCCTCAAGGCGGCAGCAGCCGGTCTGCCCAGCTCGAGCAGCGGTGGATACTCGCTGCTCGACGACATGGGTGTCACCACCTCCGAGTTCCAGCAGTCGGTCACGTACAAGCGTGCGCTCGAGGGCGAGCTCGCCGCGACGATCTCGGCCCTCAGCGGGGTCAAGACGGCATCCGTTCGTCTCGCCATCCCGCAGGAGACCGTCTTCGCCGAGGAGAAGGCCGCGCCGACCGCGTCGGTGTTCATCGAGACCGAGCGGGGCGAATCGCTCGACTCCGATCAGGTCCAGGCGATCGTCCACCTCACCTCCGCCTCGATCGAGGGCATGACGGCAACGGATGTCGCCGTCATCGACTCATCGGGAACAGTGCTCTCCGCCGTCGGCGGCAGCCCGACCGGCGGGGCGGGCAAGCAGGCCAGCGACTACGAGACCCGGGTGCGCACCGCCGTGCAGGCGATGCTCGACACCGTCGTCGGCGTCGGCAACGCGACCGTCGTCGTCGCGGCCGATGTCAGCAGCGAATCGGCCGAACGCATCGCGGAGACCTTCGTCGCGCCGGAGGCGGTCACGCCGTTGAACGAGTCGCGGGAGACCGAGAGCTACACCGGAACCGGGGGAGCCGGAGCCGGCGTGCTCGGACCGGACAACATCGCCGTCCCCGGCGGAACCAATGGCAACGGCACGTTCAACTCGGAGTCGGTGACCAGCAACAACGCCGTCGACAAGGTGACGGAGACGCGCTCGATCCCGGCCGGCACCCTCGACAGGCAGTCGGTCTCCGTCGCGGTCAACGACGCCATTCCCGGCGACGTGGACATGGGCAATCTGCGCGCACTCGTGTCGGCGGCTGCAGGCATCGACGTCGACCGTGGCGACACCGTCACCGTCGAATACATGAGCTTCGACAGCAGCGGCGCCACGGCGGCCGAGGCGGCGTTGGCCGACGCCAAGGCGGCAGCGGCCTCGGAGCAGCTGACCGAGATCGTGCGGATGGGCATCATCGCCCTGGCCGTGCTGATCGCGCTCGTGTTCATCTCCGTCATGATCAGCCGTTCCCGTCGGGCCAGCCGCGAGGCCGTCGACGAGGAAGAACTCCTCGCCGCCCGCGCCGCGCTGGCCGCCGCGCAGGAACCGCTGGTGCTGCCGGCACCGACCGTGCCGCTGCAGCTCGAGACCGAGGTGCTGCCGGTCGCGCCCGATTCCGACCGCACACGTTCGGAGATCGAGATGCTCGCAGCGCGCGACCCGCAGAAGACCGCCGAGTACCTCCGGGCACTCATGGATGACAGGCAGCCGGTATGAACGGGGTCAAGGCCACCGCGCTGAGCGGGACGCAGAAGGCCGCCGTGGTGCTCATGAACATGGACCCGTTGCGTGCTGCCGAGGTCATGAAGCAGTTCGACGAGCACGAGGCGGAGGAGATCACCGCCGAGATCGTGCGCTTGCGCCGCGTCGACGCCACGGTCGCCGAGGAGACGCTCGCCGAGTTCCACGCGATGGCCACCCGCGGCACCCGCCAGACCAGGGGAGGCAAGGACTTCGCCGTCGGCCTGCTCGAAGCATCATTCGGCGCAGAGAAGGCGGCCGGCGTGATGAGCCGCGTCGCGTCGTCGATGGCCGGGCGTGCATTTGAGTTCCTGGATGCCGCGGAGCCCGGTCAGTTGCAGAGCCTGCTCGCCGCCGAGCTGCCGCAGACCGCTGCACTCGTGCTCGCGCACCTGCGGCCCGAGCAGGCCTCCGCCGTGCTCGCCGGCTTCGACGAGGCCGTGCGCACCGACGTCGCTCACTGCATCGCCACGATGGGCAGTGCGACGCCGGAGGCCGTTCGGATCCTCGCCGACACCCTCAAGCTGCGCGCGGGCGCGGTCGTCACGAGCAGAGACAGCTTCGAGGTCGTCGGCGGCGTGCAGCCTCTCGTCGAGATCATCAACAGAGCCGATCTCGCCACGGAGCGTGCGGTGCTCGAGGGTCTCGACCTGCGCGACCCGGTGCTGGCCGACGAGGTGCGCTCGCGCATGCTCACCTTCGCCGACATCGTGCGCCTCGAACGTCGCGATGTGCAGCAGGTACTGCGCGGCATCGATGTGCGCGTTCTCGCCGTCGCGATGAAGGGTGCAACCGAACCCGTCGCCGAGATGATCCGCGGCAACATGTCCGAGCGCAACCGCGAGCTCCTGGACGACGAGATCGGCTCGACGGGCCCGCTGCGACTCTCCCAGGTGGAGGAGGCCCGCGCCGAGGTGGTGCGTGCCATCCGCAACCTGGAGGCCGACGGTCACATCACCGTTACGCGTGGAGACGAAGATGCCTTCGTCGACTGATGCCATCTTCGAGACGCTCGCTTTTCCGAGCGTCGACGGTGCTGGCACCAGTGGGGTGCGCGACCAGGAGAGCCTGCGACGAGCCGTCGAACAGGCAACGGTCAGAGGCCACGCGGCCGGCTACGCCGCCGGGCTTCGGGAGGCGAGTGTGATCGCCGCAGAGCGCCTCGCCAGCCTCGAGGCCGAGCACGCAGAACAGTCACGGCGAGCAGCCGCCAGGGTCGATGCCGAGTGCGCTGCGCTGGCCCTGGCCGCGGCCGCCGTGCAACGCACCGCAATTCCCGTGCTCGAGCAGAGCGATGACGCCGTGCTCGCCGCCGCACTCGACATCGCGGAGGCCGTCATCGGCGCCGAGCTCAGCGATGCGAGCGCCGGTGCCTCCGCTGCGCTCCGCCGTGTGCTCGGAACGCTCGGCTCCGACGCCGAACTGCCCGGCGTGATTCTCCGCATGCACCCGGATGACGCGGACCTGCTCCGCGCGGCAGGGCAGTTCCCGCCGGCGCTCAGCGTGCAGTCCGACCCCGCGCTCGGCAGGGGCGACGCCGTCGCCCAACTCCCGGACGGTCTCGTCGACGCGCGCATCGGCACCGCCGTGCTGCGCGCACGCCGGGCCCTCGATGGGCAGGACCGGTGAGCGCCGCACTGGCCGCGAGCCGGGCCGATCGACTGCGCGATGCAGCCATCGCGGCCCGCCCGGAGCGCACCGGCATGGTGTCATCCATCGTCGGACTCGGCGTGGAGGTCGTCGGTCTCGACTGTGCCATCGGCGACCTCGTGCGCCTCGGGCATGACGACGTCGGGCAGGACGCCGACGGCATTGCGCCGATCGAGGCCGAGGTCGTCGCGTCGACGCGCGGCGGCATCCGTTGCATGCCCCTCGGCCGCATGGCTGGCATCAGCGTGGGGACGCCCGTGCGCTCCCGCAACGAACCGGTGCGCGTCCCGACGGGAACGGGGCTGTTCGGCCGCGTGCTCGACGGGCTCGGCCGGCCCATCGACGGCAAAGGCCCGCTGGATGCCGACGGCTACGTGTCGCTGCAGAACGAGGCGCCGTCCGCCATGCACCGGGCGCGCATCGACACCCCGCTGCAGCTCGGCGTGCGGGCCCTCGACACGCTCACCACGGTCGGCAAGGGTCAGCGCATGGGGCTCTTCGCCGGCTCCGGCGTCGGCAAGTCCTCGTTGCTCAGCATGATCGCCCGCGGCACCGACGCCCAGATCAGCGTCATCGCCCTGATCGGCGAGCGTGGCCGCGAGGTGCGCGAGTTCCTCGAGGATGACCTCGGGGCGGAGGGCCTGGCCCGCTCCATCGTGGTCGTGTCGACCTCGGACGAGCCGGCGCTGATGCGTCTGCGCGCCGCATTCGTCGCCACACGCATCGCGGAGTCGTTCCGGGAGCGCGGCAACGACGTCATGCTCATGATGGACTCCCTGACCCGCGTCGCGATGGCGCAGCGCGAGATCGGGCTCTCGGTGGGGGAGCC
>JBEVGZ010000129.1:0-4473 GCA_040511515.1 Microterricola sp. | reverse complement strand
AGAGCCCGCCCGTCACGGCATCCCTCGACTCGGACATGGCCGTGGCGATCGCCTCCACGGTGGCCGGATCGTCGGAGAACCACTCGTGGATCCAGTCGGCCGTCAGTGCGGCCGGGTCCAACGACGGGTCGCGGGCGAGCCGCGCGGCGAGCTCGGTGTTCAGCTCGTAGAGCTGCCAGAAGCCCGCCTTGAGCTCGAGCGTCATGGGCCCGGCACGCCACGGCCCGCCATCCTGGGTCCAGGTCCAGATCCCCTCGACATTCGGATTGGCTGCGATGAAGTGGGCGAGGGCGGTCTGGTACAGCGAGCCGAGATCGTTCGGCAGAGCGCCGAACGCCTCGAACTCACGCCGACTCTGGAACTCGACGATGCGCCGTTGGCTGCCGGTCTCGAGGGTCGTGTTCAGCGGAAGGTAGCTGTAGAAGTCGCCGAGGGAGTACTTCGTCGACACGACGAGGGCAGGGGAATCGATCCCATCCAGCACCTGTGCGTAGGACTCCGGGTTCGTGTGCATGTCGCCGACCGCGCCGACGCCCACGCTCCACGAGCGGAAGATCACCTCTCGCCCTGACTTCTCTGCCTGATCGCTGAAGGTCGTGAGCATGGCGCGCACCGCATCGACCGAGGTCACGGCCAGCTCGGAGTAGTAGTCCCAACCGGGCAGGTCGTAGACCCGGCCGGCCTCACCGATCCGGATCACGACGCCGTCGACGGCTGGCAGGGCGGCGTAGAGCTCGTCGAGCCCGGCGCGGTAGACGTCCCAGAACTGCGGGTCCTCGGTGGCGAGCCCGCCGAAGGCCTCGTCGAAGTACTCCGCGAGCGGCGTGCTCAGCGCGAGCATGTCGGTGCGCATATAGACCTTCATGCCGAGCTGGTCCGCGTAGTCGAGCAGCGGCCCGAAGGCCTTCTGCATCGCGAGCGCGCGAGCGCGGTGCGGATCATCGGCGGCGTAGACGTCCGTGCCGTCGCCCACCGCGTCGAAGGTGAGGTACTCGATGAAGCCGGGCACCGCTATCGCGTTGTAGCCGAGGGCCAGGGAGTGGCGGACGTACTCCTCGAACTCCTCCGTCGCGACGGCCAGCTCGGCGGCGTCGATGTACGGGGCGTCCGCGAGGATGACGTCCTTGAATGCGTTGGAGTTGTGGGAGTAGTCGGTGCCGTCCGCGTAGCCAGCCGGATCCGGCTTCACCCCGACGGCTCCGAGGTCGACCATGCGGAACGGCAGCGCGGAGTCGACGGTGCGGCCGAGGTTCTCGGCGACGGAGCGCCCTGCCCGCACCGCGGATGCCATGTCGTAGATGCCGAGCACGGCCCCGGCACGCGTGGGGGCGGTGATGGTGAGCGCCTCCGCGCTGCCGGAGACGGAATAGCTCTGTTCCGAGTCCGGCTCGACGGCATCGAATCGCACGGAGAGCGTCGCGGTCCCGTCCGACTGGCCCGCACCGGCAACGGCGTCGCGCAGCGCGTCGAGTGCGGTGTTCGTGCGCAGATCATCCGGCGCATCGATGCTCGTGAATCGGGGCGGTGCCACCGCGGCCAGCGCGGGGGCGACCGTGAGTTCCTCCACCGGGATTCCGATCGATGGCTCACTGTGCAGACCGAGGGCATCGGAGACCTGCACGGCAACACCGGCACCGAGCGCGAGGAGCGCCGCCGCGACACCGAGGAGTGTCAGTCTCTGCCGCAGCGCACGTTTCACTGGGCCAGACTAGTGTGCGCCGTGCCCGGAACTGGGCATGCCACGGCCGAGTGGGTAGCCTGAGAGATGTGGCAATTGCGGAGAAGTCCAAACAGCCTGCGGTGAAACGATGGGTTTTCTGGCCCGCGGCGGTGATCGTGACGCTCTTCGTGAGTTTCGCTTTGCTCGCCCCAGCGGCGGCCGAAGCCATGTTCGGCGCGGTCCAGTCCAGCATCGTCAACACCTTCAGCTGGTACTACGTGCTGATCGCCGCGTTCTTTGTGGTGTTCTGCCTGTTCCTCGGATTCAGTCGCTTCGGCGACATCCGGCTCGGCAAGGACGACGAGGAACCCGAGTTCTCGTTGATGTCGTGGTTCTCGCTGCTCTTCGCCGCGGGAATGGGCATCGGCCTCGTCTTCTACGGTGTGAGCGAGCCGCTCAGCCACTACGCGGACCCTCGACCCGGTGTCTCCGGCACACCGGCGCAGCTGGCCCAGCAGGCGCTCACCCAGACCTATCTGCACTGGGGCATTCACGCCTGGTCGATCTACGTCGTCGTCGGCCTGGCGCTGGCGTACGCGATCCACCGGCGTCGACGCCCGCTCTCGATGCGCTGGGCGCTCGAGCCGCTGCTCGGTCGGCGCGTGCGCGGCGGCTGGGGCAACGCGATCGACACCGTCGCCCTCGTCGGCACCCTGTTCGGTGTCGCCACGTCGCTCGGCCTCGGCGTGCTGCAGATCAGTGCGGGCCTCGGCGCCGCCGGATTCGGCGAGCCGACCGAACTCATGCAGTTGCTGATCATCGGCGTCATCTCCGTGTTCGTGCTGTGGTCTGTGCTTTCCGGTGTGACCAAGGGCATGAAGTGGCTCTCAACCGCGAACCTCGTGCTGGCCGGCCTGCTCGTCGTCTACCTGTTGGTGATGGGACCGACGACGTTCCTGCTGCGCGAGTTCGTGCAGTCGATCGGCTCGTACATCCAGAACTTCATCAGCCTCTCCTTCAACGTGAACGCCTTCACCGGCGAGGAGGGCGAGGCGTGGCAAGCGAAGTGGACCTCGTTCTACTGGGGCTGGTGGATCTCGTGGGCGCCGTTCGTCGGGGTCTTCATCGCCCGCGTCTCGAAGGGCCGCACTGTGCGGCAGTTCGTCACCGGTGTGATCATCGTCCCGACGCTGATCGGCATCCTCTGGTTCAGCGTTCTGGGTGGCACCGCCATCGCGATCGAGCTCACCAACCCCGGCACTCTCGTCGGTGAGGATGGAACCGTCGAGCTGCAAGGCGCCCTCTTCGCCATGCTGGCCCAGATCCCGGGCAGCCAGGTGCTCACCATCGGCGTGATCATCCTGATCGGCGTGTTCTTCATCACCTCGGCCGACTCCGGTGCGCTCGTGATGGGCATGCTCGCCTCCGGCGGGCAGATCCACCCCGCACGCTGGGTGCGGGTGTTCTTCGTCGTGATCACGGCGTTGCTGGCCGCTGCGCTGCTGCTCTCTGGCGGCCTCGTCGCGCTGCAGACGGCGGCGATTATCATCGCGCTGCCGTTCAGCGTCGTGATGCTGCTGATCTGTTGGTCGACGGTGATCGCGTTCAGCCGGGAGCGCAGGGCGTACGCGCTCGCGCGGCGGGCGCAATTCGTCGACGACATCGGCGACTTCTATGGCCTGGATGCCGACGACGGCGAGGAACCCGCACCTGTTCGACCGGCGCTCTGGCCGTGGCCGATGCGGCGCCGGCCGGGTGCCGAGCCGCCAGCCGTCGTGGCGACGACCGCCAGCGCGTTGCCGAACCCCGAGCCGTCGACGGCCGCCATCGACACCCTCATGGAGGCCGAGCAGCAGGCCATCGATGAGGCCGCAGCCGACGACATCGAGGCGGCGATGCTCAACCTGGGCCAGGGCGGCGAGGAACAGGAAGGTTCGGAGGCTGGCGCCGCTAGGACAGCCGAGGTTGAGCCGGACCACCCAAACTCGCTCTAGAGCGGGGTGGCCGCGGTAGCATCGCATCAACCGTTTCGAAGTGCCCCGTTTGTGCACCCACAGGTGGCCCAAGCCAGCGCTGCAGAGCGGAAGCGCTCTTTGCGGATACAGCCCTCCGCTTGGAGGTCCTGAGGGGGGAATGACAATGCCGCGCAGTACCTCGCGGGGGCCGCTGCTCGTCGTTGCCGCGGTCATCCTGGTTGTAGCGGCTATCGGCCAGATCTCTCGTGATGCAGCAAGGGGGCTTTCACTGGCTGAGCGGATTACTCTTCCGATCCTCGGACTCGGCCTTGGTTTCCTTCTCTTCGTCGGAGTTCTCCGATTCATCTCGCGGCACGGGCGGAAAAGGATCAGGAAGCTCAGAGAACTGGCGCCAGGCGCCATCCTCTACACGGCGGTGGGCACGCCTGAGCTGCGCGAAGCCATCCACCTGAGCAGCTTCGGTGTTGCGCCTGCGGCAGAACTCTCATCACATCCGACCCTGAAGATCGGTGTCGATGGCGTTTCACTCTGGGGCGACGATCGGACCACTGGCGCGCCCGTCTGCGCGTGGTCAGCTCCCTGGTCGGACGTCGGGGGCGTCACGGACGGAGAATTCAACGACCATGGCATTCGGCATCGTGCGATACATCTGGCCATCGGCGACGCGGGTGATGTCCCCCTCGTGTTGGTCAGGGAAGACCTCGGCGGCTTCGCTGTTGGGCGAAAGACGATCGAGGAGGCCAAGCGGGTTCTCCGCTCCCACGCGTCGCGACCGTCCGACGGCCGGGGACACCGTGGCCCAGAGTCGACTGAGGATCGGGAACCGCGGCTCTAGCT